>DMYK01000531.1:11179-14893 GCA_003483675.1 Microcoleaceae cyanobacterium UBA11344 | reverse complement strand
AGGCTTAAGTTGACACTAATGGGGCTCGCCGATCGCCTGCTTCGCATCTAGTCGTTGGAGAGCAAACGTCTATATAGCGAGTGAATTAAGCACCTAGAATCGCCGATAATCGGCGTTTTATCAGATTTGGTCGTTGCCAATTTACCACTCGGTTGAGCAGTTCTTCAAACAACGGATTGCCAAAACTAATCAATTCAAATGAAGGATTTTCCTCAAAGAGATCCGGGTAAAATGTTAGAAAATAATCGCGACTTTTATAGTTAAGATGCCAGGTGCGATCGCCCGATCGCTCGAATGTCGCGCCAAGTTGCTTTAAAATCAAAGAATTGACAAACAAATCTTCGAGGGTTTCAGGAGAAACAGAAGTTAGCGGCAGAGGTTGACGGATTTCTTGCAAGTCTGATTCTACATCCATTGCTACCATTTCATCTAAATCTGGCCGCAGGGGTGGGGTGTCTAATATGCGATCGAACTCTGCTAATAAAACGCCCTCTTCTTCGGGATCTGCGCTCATTACGGCGCGTTCGATGAAAGTAGGAACTGTTGCGAGAATCGGCTGCAAATTGCCCACAACGGTCTGAAAAGCGTCGATGCGATCGCGCAATTTCTTGTAAACTTTCGCCTCTACCGTTCCGTCATAGTAAAAATTGTGTATTCTCACAGTATCATAAATCTGGCCGATGCGATCGAGCCTGCCGATGCGTTGTTCGACACGCATAGGATTCCAAGGCATATCATAGTTGATTAAAACGCCGCAGGTTTGCAAATTTAGCCCTTCCGATGCCGACTCGGTACAAAGTAAAATTTTGATGATTCCCGATCGGAATTTAGCCTTAATTTGTTCCTTGGGAAACAGCCGCCATTCCCCATTTTGACACAATTCTCCCCCGCGCCCGGAATAGCAAGCAATCTGGGAACCATATAATTGTTGTAAAGCAGTTCTGAGATAGTCCATTGTGTCGGTGTATTGCGTGAAAACGATCGCACTTTCGCGCTGGATTAGTTCTTGACGCAAAATCGTGATAAAATGAGATAATTTGCTATCTTCGCCAGTATTCTCAAATTGATCAAGTAAATCTTCTAAATATTTAATTTCTTCTGGATCAGCTTTTTCAAAGTAAGATTCCATCCCTGCCAATATTACATCATCGGCATCATCTAAATCGTTAAAATCATCTTCAGTAATGCTAATTCCGTCGAGGCGGCGTTGTAAGGATTCGCGGATAGCATAAAAAGAACTTGTCAGGCGCTTGCGGTAAAGAGTCATCAAAAAACCTAACGCTTTGCGGTTGGATTTTTGCGCTAGATTATAAAAGTGGCGCACGTAATTGCTGACGGCTAGATAAAGCGGAACTTCGTGATTATCTTCTAATGTTATAGCATTATCTCTAACTACGCGGTGGGGAATATCGCGATCCAATAATCCCCGCTGATAATATTGGCGCAAGGTGTCGCGGGTGTGGCGAAACATCAAATCTTTGAGGGGAGTATTCACTGTCAAATATTGGCGGGAGGCGGCGATAAAATCTGTGTCTTCAATGAGTTGTTTTGGGTTGATTCGCTTGCCTTTTTCCCAGACATCGCACAACTTATAATATAGTAGCCGATCGCACTTTTGGAGATATTGCTGCAACCTCGCACAGGGCGAACCCCCTTGCTGGAAGTAATCCACAGACATCTGCTGCAAAAAATTCAAGGTTTGGCGATCGGGCTTGTCCGACAATGTGGTAAAATAATTGCAGAAATTCTCACCATAAGACCAATGTCCCTGGAGTCCAAGAAGTTGTAATAAATCGAAAACTTCGATCGCGTCAATCTGCATCGGCGTGGCGGATAATAACAAGAGCGATCGGGTTTTTGCTTTCAACTGCTGCATTAACTGTAGCAATCGGTTAGGAGTTTCCTTGCGGTTTTGGGGGCTTTGGCGGCGGGCGTGATGGGCTTCATCGAGAATCACTAAATCCCACGGTTGCGCGTCTAAAAGTTCTTTTGCGCGATCGCTCCGACGGACTAAATGAGATGATGCTAAAATGAGATTTTGGGAATTCCAAATATTTTCTTCCCCTGACAGACTCCTCTCCCCATAAGGATTTTTCAATTCACCTTTACTATAACTCCAAAAGTGCAAATTGAATTTTTCGCGCAACTCTTCATGCCATTGCGGTTGAATGCTAGCGGGTGCTAAAATCAACACACGTTTAACTTTTTGGCTAACGAGTAAATAACGGAGAATCAACCCAGTTTCGATAGTTTTCCCCAATCCAACTTCATCAGCAATTAAGAAACTTTTAGGGAAATTTGCCGCAACTCGGCGTAATATTTTAAGTTGATGTGGCCAAGGTTTAATCGGAATTGATTTTAAACAATAATCGAGACAACTTGGCGAAGCATACAAATTGAGAAGCGGTTCAAACTTAGCATAATCTAGGAATAGTTCAGAATCCCCAACAACTCCTCCTAAATCCCGACTCCCAACATCAGTTACACTTGTACTAAGCGAAGTCGAAGTATCCGCTACATCCGCTACAAAATCCGTTGCCGAACCTTCCTCCCGATTCCACACAGGTTTACTGCTAGGCGCGTAGTTAAGCAGCTTATTTTTCACCGCTTCCGGCACTTCAAAAACGCGCACATTCGGCGATAAATCGTTCCATAACTGTTCAAATCTAAAATTTTCTTCAGAAACTCGTTCTGCATCTCTGCCACCTTCCCAGGCACAATAAACGTGGAAAGATTCAACGTTGCTTTCCCAACCGCTGAGAGATTCATTATTGGAACCGCTAAAAGCTAATTGTGCGCCGTTACTGTCGGTGAAAATGCCGACTTTTTCATGGAAAATATGCTGCCGATCGAGTAAAGTTTCAGTATCTACCGGTAAGCCATTAGACTTGAGGGGAATGGCGATTTTAATATCGAGATAGCCAGTTTGAATCAGCCAACAGAGGATTTCAAAATGTTTGAGTTGGGCGAAGGTTTTGGGCGGCTGTAAATCAGCATCGAGACGGATGGTAACTGCGTCTCGGAGGGCGTAACCTTGTTGGATAGCTTCTAAGTCTTGCGGGCTGAATTGACAGCCCATGATTAACCGCATCCGCCCTTCTTTGTGCAGCATCGCGCCCAATCCCTGCGCCACTTTACCGAGGATAGCGCTGTTGAAAAAGCCGGATTTGCGATCGTACTTGATAGCACATTCTAGGGCGGGAATGTAGAAATCGGCGATCGGGTTATTTTCGTTGCTAGAATAGCTAATCCGCCAGGGATAATCTTGTAAATTCATGTTATTTGTTGTACCTAAGAAACCGGGTTTTTACGGGTTTTCTCGCCTGTAACCGAGGATCTCAAAAAAACCCGGTTTCTGGCTACCCGCTACAACCTAAGAAACCGGGTTTTTACGGGTTTTCTCGCCTGTAACCGAGTATTCTCAAAAAAACCCGGTTTCTGGCCCCACGCCACAACTTAAACTCTTGTCCCCCCCTTCTTAAGGGGGGCTAGGGGGGATCTCTTCTCATTCTTTCAACCACCTAAATTCAAATCTAAACTCAACTGTCCCTCAAAGGTCATTTCCATCTGTTGATAAACAACCTTCGCCTTAATCTCATCCATCACCAACCACAAATCCAACAAAGCCTTCTCCTCCGGGATGCGTTTCTTCTCATCCCCAATACGCGGAATAACTTTCAGCGACACCTCTATCGCCCGCATGAAATTATCATT
>DMYK01000531.1:6543-11164 GCA_003483675.1 Microcoleaceae cyanobacterium UBA11344 | reverse complement strand
CCCTCCTCTTGATACAAAGCGATAATCGCGTGTAATCCATCGACTAAATAGCGGATCGAAAACTCTTGCGGATTCACAGAAAAAGCGCGTTTTTTCAGCCGTTGTTTCGGGGTCAAAAGTTTGCAATTCCCGCTAACGGAGTCAATCAATTTGTATTTTTTNNGACATCGAAACCGCCAATCGCGAGGGCGAGTTGTCGCGCTTCATCGAAAGGGAATTCGACTGCGCCGAAAGCATCCCAGGCGAGTAAATACCATTGCGTCAGGGCATCAAATCCCGCAGTATCGGTTTGTACAAGTTTGCGGAAACGGTAATTTGCGATCGCCTTTCTGGCTTCAGCAAATGCAACTTCGGGGCGCACTTCTTCGCCGCTGCTGTTGAGGATGGGATAGGAACGGCTGAACACATTTAAAGCCGGGCCAAAGGCGCTTAAATAAAGGTCGATTCCTTCGATTTTGTTGGCTTCAAATTCCGGGGCACGTTGTTCGACGAGATTGGCGACTTCCGGGCGCAAATCGTCCCACCAAGCTTGGGCTGCGTTGGTATCGCGCTTGCGACAGACGAGGAGCACTGTACTGGAAACGGAATTTTTCTGCGCTTGGTGCAAGTTTTGGGGGTTTTCGGTACTGACGGCCCAAGATGCGGTAATCTCGAAACCGGCATCAATCAGAGATTTTGTGAGTACATCCCACGCGCCCGATTCTTTATGGTTGAATTGGACTGTCATCACGCCGTCTTCGCGCAAAACTCGGTAATATTCGCTAAAAGCTAGGGCCATTTTTGCTTCGTAATCTTGTTTGGCGAGTTCGTCGGGGGATGTGCCCATATTGCGGAATCGCGACGGATTGGCTACTGCTTCTCTATCTTTGTCGGTGAGTTCTGAGTAGAATAAATCGGGGAATATATCGCCTAATGTGCGCTTCATCCAGACGTAGAAAAAGTCGGAAAGTTCGGCATATTGGATGGTGGCATAGTAGGGCGGGTCGGTGATAATCGCATCGACGGATTTGTCGGGAATGTGGTAGAGGCTATCGGCTGATGCGGCATTGATTTGGATTGTTTTCGGGTCGTATTGTTCGATACCGGGTAAGCCTGTTGAGTGGGGTTTTGTGCCGAATAGTTGGCATAGCTTTTTATACTCGGATGCAACAGTTTCAGCACACCATATAAACAAAAATTTGGCCCCATTAGTTTCAGGATAATTCCACATTAAGTTTAAGGAATGTGTTGCTGAGGCGCGACCTATGTGTGTCATAACTTCTTTTTGACCACTTAAGCGAGAATTCATATCAGCACATCTATCTAATACTAAAGCTAGATAAGTTGCGATCGCCTCTACCTTCTCCAATTCATACTCAGCCTGTAGCAGCACCTTAGCTTCGTTGATAATTTCTACATAAGTGACAAGCGTTAGCAACTGACGGGAATTAAATAATTCTGTCCATTGTTCAATCCCATACAGCCTAAGCCTAGTATCTCTAGTTACTGGTGGAACCTCTTCTAATGGAAAATCCCCGATGTTATTAGCTTTCTTATTTATAATTGCTTTCTGAGCTTGTTTGACAGCTTCTAAATCTGCCTCTGTTGGTAATCTAAATTCTAAGGCGTTGGAACCCTTTCGGTAAGCAACGGCATATACTTGATGTCCCATGTTTTGCTGTTTACCAGACTGCATCACTAGATCGTTATCAATGACAACACTACAGTTAGGGCATTTAGCTACACCCCTAGCCATCGTGACTGTATCACTCGGATCGTACTCTCCCGCATCGGTTTTAATCGTCGTTTCCTTGCCTTTCTTCCCCTTCACTAACTCAAAATCAACCCGCTTCTGTTCCAAATTGGGAATGGGTTTCACCGCACACCATTGACCTTTTTTTGCACCACCAGGCGACCTATCAACCCACCAATTTGGACTTAAAGGCACAACCGACTGACAACTCGGACAAACCACCGTATGAGCCCACAAATAATTCTGCACAGTTTCCTCTCCTTGACTTCCCCCCTTGACAAGGGGGGATTGAGGGGGGTTAGAAGGGAAAAATTCAGCTAATCTTTTCTCAGCTTCATCCCCCACCCATTTCACCCATTTATCAATATCTTCCTGCAAATCCGGGCCAAATTTCAGCGGATATTCCATAGCGGCTTTCATCGTCACCACCGCCACCGGATTTAAATCAGAAGCCAACACATTCAACCCGTAACGCGCCGCCTCAAACGGAATGCTTCCCCCACCCGCAAACGCATCTAAAATCGTCGGCGTGCGATTCCCCCACACCTTCTCGCAATAGTCATGAACCTTTTTAATTCGCACCGAAGACGGGGGAGTTTTGTAGAGTTTAATTTCCTTCCCCGGTTCCAATCCCAGCAAATATTCAAATTCTTCTAAAGAAATCTCTGCGGGTAAAATCGACGCCAATACCGAAGCGCGAGAAAAGGATAAAGGTTTGCGGGAATACCAGCGATGTAATCCTTTAAATGGATTGCCGCCGTGTTCGTAATAAACCTGCTCGTTTAGCAGATTTACGGGCATGATTTTCTCGATGAATAGTTGGGGGCGTTTTTTAATATCATTCATTTTACTTCCATCCATAAATGCGAATATTGTTAAAATTAATCGTGTCAATCCCTATTTTTTGAAGGTAATTAGCTAACTTGAAGTCATCAGTCAGTACGAGATATTGATTTTTGGCAATATTGACTATACCACAATCCGTTAAGCCAAATTTAGTAAAATTCTCTGTCTTTACAACCTCCTGACTTTCCAGATAGAATTCACTTAATCTCGCTACTCCTCGAGCAAGTACAAATAAACACTGAGAACGTTCGGGTTCCCCAAGCTGATTCGCCAGACTGTTAACCTCTGTCAGAATATTTGGAGTTGTTACTATTTTTGCAAAATAAGACAAAATTTGCACTAATGAATCGTAATCTTCTGGCAAAAACTTTTCTGTCCGATTAAATCTGGAGATTCGCTCTCGGTTAACAGTGCCAACAAACCACAACAACAGGATATTTGTATCGATCAAAATTCCTTTTTGTTTGTATTTCTGAAACAGAGAACGGACAATATGTTTCATAGTTCTCGAATTTTCATAGACTGCACTTCCCCAGATTGGGCATCTATTTTAAAGACTTTATACTCTCGTTCATCAGGCAGATTGCCAATCAAATCGCCCAGGGGATTTTTATTTTTATCCCCAGGACGGGTAAACCCTAATGTAATAAACCAGTATTTTTTATCCTCGGAAAGTTCTGCTTCTTCCAGCCTTAAATCTTCGGTACCAAAACCCATCATATCTCGCAACGATGTAAAATGATTTTGGGCAGCAATTACTGCATTTCGCACATCAAGAGCCATAATAAATTCACCTCTTCAATAATTTACTCGTTTACTCGTTTTACTCGTGCCCCGGCTCTGCCTGGTAAAGCAAATCGGGAGGTTTTGCCTCCAATTTTCCTCCGCAGCAAGCGAGACAGAGCCTCTAGATATCGGTTCCCAGGCTCTGTGGGAGTCAGTTAAACCAGTTAGAAATTCCTAGATTAACTTTCAAATATCTCTGCTTTTTCAATGATAAACCATTCGTGGTACAATCTTGCTAAGAAAAATTCTTCTCCTTTCGGGCGATCGCACACAGCCATATATCCAGACATCGACCAATGATCATCAAAAGTTGTATCCTTGAGAAACAGAGTCAGCGAGTTGCCATCTGCACTCCAAATTGTTCGCAAAATCGTGATATTTTGGTGACGAGATGCTTCAACGGGCAATAACACCCACCGCCCCTCAATTTCGATAAATTCCGGTTCGCCGTATCTAAACTCAGACTCCCATGTTTCCGGGCCTTCATGCTTTTCAATAATCCGATCCCACCGCACTGTTTTAATTTTTGCTAAAGTTTCATTTGACAAATCCGCGACTTTCATAATCTCAATCTCCCAATAAAATTCGCTTGTTTGTATCGAAGTCTAGATCCCCCCTAACCCCCCTTAATAAGGGGGGGACCGGAAGCAGTCAAAGTCCCCCTTCTTAAGGGGGATTTAGGGGGATCTAGACTTAGCGTAAAAACGAGATTTCTCAAGGATTTTAGTCAAATCGAATCAATCTCCCAATAAAATTCGCAAGGCTTTCAAAGCATTTGAACGATTGCCATTCGCAATCTTAGCAAACCAATAATGCGCTTCTTCATTACTCATCGCCATAATACCATCGGCAATATTTGCAATTCGTTCAGTTTTCGATAGAGGTTGCAACGATTGAAATAAAATTGCCAAACTCACCCCCGATTCTTCTGATAATATATAAGGTGATTGTCGCTGCTGAGATAAAGTTTTTGGGTCATAATTATTCCCCTTAAGTGTAGCATAAATCATTTGTCTCGCCAAAACCAGGGCATTTCCTTTGAGTCGCCCTAATCGTTTAGCCGCCGGGCGTTTTTTCTCCCCCGCTTTCTTGTAAGAACATTGATAGAGTTCTAAGGCGAAATTGTTATTATTAAGAGAAATAACCTTGAGTTGAAATTCTTGCATAAGCTATGGGCGGGCGGGTTTATGAGATTGGTGTCAACAAATATGTTAAACGTA
The DNA here is from genome assembly GCA_003483675.1 of Microcoleaceae cyanobacterium UBA11344. Taxonomy (GTDB): domain Bacteria; phylum Cyanobacteriota; class Cyanobacteriia; order Cyanobacteriales; family Microcoleaceae; genus Microcoleus. Next base: position 6,580 of record DMYK01000531.1, on the reverse strand, counting down.
GTACCGGTTTGCTGTTTGACTATTAGGCTTTGATCCC
>DMYK01000531.1:5866-6411 GCA_003483675.1 Microcoleaceae cyanobacterium UBA11344 | reverse complement strand
CCCCCTTAAGAAGGGGGGGACTGGAAGCAGTCAAAGTCCCCCTTCTTAAGGGGGATTTAGGGGGATCTAGACTGGGGTAAAAGCGATATTTCTCAGTAAAACCCGCCCCTACATCTCAATATACCACTCTTGCCATCAAACTCAACCTTTCTACTGGATTGCGATCGAGCGCCTGTTTTATACTAGCAATTTCTGAGGCATTTGGTAACAAAGCTGGCTGAAATTCTAAGGTAATCTTAAGGTTAACATCGGCTTGCGCGTCGGGACTGTTCAACAAACTGTTGATAGTCGAGAAAAAGCTCTGAAAACCACGCATCGCCCCTTGATATTCTAACCGCACAAATTGGTCGCCGGTTTGAATGGTTACGGTTTGGTCGATTTGCGGTTGAAAGCGCGGCAATAGGGAAATTGCTGTTCCCAATTTGCGATAGTCCATGACTTGAGTCACAGACAATTCTAGCACTTCGATGCCTTTAACTTTGTTGTCGCTAATGCGATCGCCCAATCCCACAAATACCGCATTCACCGTACCATCGAGCTCAATT
>DMYK01000531.1:0-5841 GCA_003483675.1 Microcoleaceae cyanobacterium UBA11344 | reverse complement strand
CAGACGCGCCACCTTCTCGAACGCCAGAATTTTGAGGATTTATATTGACATTAGTTTCTTTTTGTGCTAACTCCCCATTCCCATAATCTGCCACCAAACGAAAGTTACTGGTATTAACGATCGCAGTTTCATACTCATCGGAAGGACGGAAATTTCCCGGCACTAAGACATTATCTTGATATAAACTAACTGTCAATGCCCCTTTCGCTTTCCACCTGACTCGCACCGGTTTTGCCGCCTCTGTACTCGGCATCAATTGAGCGCTGAGTTCCACTTCTTTCGGCGCTGGAGGTTCGAGAATGCCGCGTCTGTACAGGATCAGGCGATCGCTAAATTCGATCGTCTCCGGCAGCGTCAATGTACTGTCAGCGGTTTTGATAAATAGTCGATCGCCCGCCTTCATATCCCATTCGCCTTTTTGCAACCCTTGGCGAATCGTCTCCCGCAGCATTAAAACTTCTGCATCGAGAAGAATATTCAGACTCAAATCCTTAGCAAACGCATCGCGCAGCGCCTTTGTTGTCCAATAATCCAACCCAGACGGCCACACTTTTTGCATAATAAAAGCCGGGGCGAAAGGTTTGGCATCTTCCCCGCGAATCTTCCCACATTCTTTGAGGGATTTGAGAATCACATCTTGCTGATTATTATTGCCTTTTACCGCACTAGAATCCTGGGCGGGAAGGGTGTAGTGCATCAATCCTTTAGATGCTTTGACAGCATCATTTGACGGATAAAATAAATGGCGATAGGTATTAGTAAGAGAGATTCTCACATCTAAATATTTTGTGCCTTCCCGTCCCTTCAATTCCTTCTGCTGACTTCCCGATAAATCATCCAAGCGATTCTGACTTTTGAGAATATTCTGAATTGCTTTATATTCTCTCGCATTGTCGATCGCCTTTTCTAATTCGTGCTGATTAGCAACCAGAAATAACAAGCGATTGCGATAGATGCGAAACTTCCCCGACTCGCCGGTATTGTTAAAAATTCGCTCAATTAATTCGGGTGGTTCGTCAGTAGAAGACAGCACCATTGCTTCGTCAAAATCAATCAAACACAGCGCCACATCATCCGGGTTATCATCTACATTTCCGGGACTTTCGACATTAGAAACTAGGGTAAAGAATTTCTTGGCAAAAATGCTATCTCGACGATTTCTCAAATCTTCTTTCGCCAATTCCTTCCCAACTTGCTCTTTCTCTTCGGTAATGATTTTATTAAGCGAAGGTTCTTCTTTAAACCGCGCCAAGGATGTTACCGGATCGAAGTCTAAATACCAGGCTACCTTAGTCAGTCTTTCTAAAACGCGATCGACAAAACCACTGTCTACCCCAGGAGTTAACAAGGATAAATTTAACTCAGCCAGACGAATCCCCGAAGAATTTCCCTGAGTTAAAGAATGCAAAAAAATCGATCGCGCTACCCAAGTAGAAAACGGCGGTTTTCCGGCTGCTATCCATTCTTCGTCTTGCACTTGTGCGTAAGCCGGTCTACCATCAGGATTGTAGATATCCGCACCAATGGGAGGACGCATTTGCGATCGCTTCAACCGAGAAGTAAGATCGTTAGTAATATCATTATTTATCCCCACGGGAATATGATGGGTGTGAATCATTGGCACCCAGCCATCACGATTTTGCCACAAATGCCGCACTACTTGCGCGAACAATCGCAAAGCGCCTCGCGTCTTTTGAAAATCGGGAATAGAAGCAATCTTTTTAGTCAGTAAATTGAACAATTCTGGGTGAAACGGGTAACTTTGGGCGATCGCTTTTGAATAAGACGCATCCTTACAACCATCAGGCAAATTTACCCGACTAGCGCGATAAACATTCAGATATTCTGATGCTGCTTTTTGCGCCGCCTCATCACTAACTTTCGCAAACACGCGCTGTTTTACGATATTATAAATTTCGATATCTGTAGAAGGACTCAAAACTCGTTCTTGTCGTGCAGAGGCGCGAATTGTTTCTTGCAATTCAGCCGTTTCTCCAGCAAAAGTATCTGTTTCTGATGCTAGAGAATACACCAATACTAAATTATCGCAGGCCCCCGCCAAATCCATCAGCGAAAATAGGAATGCTACCACTTGTTCTGCTAAATCTGTTCTGCCAATTATTTTCGCTTTTGCCGATCGCAAATACCGCGCAATTTCATCTAAAATAATCACAGTAGGTTCTCCCCCTGTCAAGCGTTCTAAAACCGAAGTCCCCGGACTGACACCGTTTTTGTCGCTTCCTTGCACTAATTCATAGCCTTGAATCCCTCCAATTTGATAGGCAATCTCCCCCCAAAGGGTGTAAGTCGTCAGGCCAGTATCTGCGTGATAAACCCCCTGTTCTGGGTCTAAATCTCGACCATCGATCGCGGCAACTTGTAAAGGGCGATCGGGAATTGTGCTAAGCTCAACAAAGCGATCGAGTCCTTGAATGTCTCGCCCTTGTTTGCAGATATGCCAAAGTGCAATTTCATCGTGGGTTTTGCCGCCACCAAAACTGGTTTCTAGACGAATCACTGGAGAACCCGCACTTTGCTTCATTAAGCGACTAAAGACCTCGCGAATCAGAGTTTTAATGCCATCTGTAGGGAAAGTATTAGCAAAGAATGTATTGGCATCTTGATAAACGTGAGGTGCATTCCCTTCCACCACCATTCGCAATTTAGCTGCAAATAAATCCAGTTTCAAATCTCCCGATAAAATCTCCTGTCTGGGTTCGCAAGTATCAAAGATTAATTGCAGCATTTAATGTTCCTTTGGTGTGAGGCTCTGGCTAAATTCATGAAAACGATCGACGTTTTTTGTGTCTGACTCTACTTGGCAAAATATCTCGACATTTCCTGCGATCGCTCCTAACTGCTGCGCGTACTGCTCAATTTTCTGCATCGCCAGCGGAGACAGCGTGGCCCGTCCATTCTCCCACCTGCTGATAGTAGAGAACACCACAACCGAGAAGCAAACTGCTTTTGAGTCAATATCGCTAATCTCAACTATTTTGATGATATAGTTATCCTACAGCAACTCACGATCGCAAATACTATAATGCTTAATATTTTTTCTTAACGTTTTCAGGAATTAAGCACAAAAACTCCAAGTATGTTAAGCTGCACTAAGCTGCACTACAGATAGAGGCTTTGCGTAAGTCCTAGATGTATTGATTGGTTCCCCCAGATTGTTTCCTAGGCGAAGTATAATCATTGACACTCTCGTTAACTAAAGTTTGGAGATCAGTAATAATGACAGAATTTGAAGCCATTGTGGCAAGTTTGTGGGATTTGGATGATGATGTATTGGAAGCTCAGCTAGGCGATCGTGCACAAGCTATAGAGGATGATGTTGCTGGAGGTGGAACAATAGGCGTAGACCCAGCTTCGTTGGAATCTATTGATGTGAACATTGCGGCTAGAGCATCGATCGATCCAAGATTTCTAGAAGCTGGTCAGCGAATTTTCGATCGCGTAAACCCCTCAGCTTACGAACTTATGTGCAAACCCCTCGGAGACAATGCAGATACTCAGAAGATTTTAGATGAAACAGTCAATCAGAACTATACCAAAGCGGCTGGGATGTTGGCCCCTGTTTTAGTCAATGGACTTGGGTTGGCTCCTGCTGTTGCTACTCTTGTTGCAACTCTAATTATCAAAAAGATTGCAAATACTGGTGCTACAGCAATTTGCGAGACTTGGGATAAAAGTTTAGTCAAACCTGCAATCTGAGTTATTTACAAAGATTAGTAATACAGTCCTGGACGCACTCCGACTCCTCGAAACCGGGTTTTTTACCAAATCTGCGCGCTGTAACGCATCTTCTCGCAAAAAACCCGGTTTCTGACCACCCGTGCGTCCAGGGTATCATAAAAACTCTGTGAGGCGATCGCACTTTTGTACTCAGAGGTTTTGTCGGGCGATCGCACTTATCTACCCATATTTGATGAATAGCGGCTACGGCGTTAAAAACTTTTATCTTTTGCAACTACTTCTTTACATCGTCATCAAAACCCTCTTAGCTGTTTCTCTCAGCCTTCTTTTTGGTTGCCAACAAAGAGTTGTTACCCAACAAAGTTTAATAAACAACTCAATCAGCAACGAAGCTGCGACTCTAAATCAGCCCAAAGCAAAGGGGCAATCAAGGGATATTAGGATTTATGGCAGAAAAAATCCTAATCCCAACAAGACTATTCTTCCTGCAAACTTCAAGGTTTACGTCAAAGACAATGTTGTGGTGAATGTGTCCTATCCGGGTTTTGAGGAAAGGACTCTACCCACTGTTAATAAATTTATCGGTTATCCCGGCTGTTATGTTGCCGCCTACTCCCGCAGAAAAGAGAACAGTGTGTATTCAGTTGGTGGAGACATATATGTAATGGGACAAGTTAGGGTTCCCGGCAGTTATCAGGAAAGAATTTGTCTGCCAGTAGGCTATGAAAAAGCGGATATCGCCGCCGATCCTCAGTTCAAATTAATGTTTGCTAAAGTCTTGCCGAAAGCCTGCAAAGAGGGTTGCTGGGCAGGTGGCGATACTGGTGGCTGGTTTGGGATACAGTAACCAAAATTATTCAAGATTCCTCTCACTTCAAGTGTAAAGCTAGAAATGCTATTGTAGAAAGTTCGTTTTTTATCTTCCAAGCTGGCAAATTTATTTGAAGCATTGCCGCTATTTTTTGTGAAACTTAAAGCCTTTTAAAGAAACATAACCACCCGCACGAGGATAATCGTCACCAGTTAGAGTGTATGAACTAGGTACATTTTTAGAGTAGGCTGACAGAATATCTTTATATATAGAAAAGTTCAATACATTCCCAACTACAACAATCCCTACATTTGATTTATCGGGAATGGAATATTTTCCATTTTTCCACATATCTATAGGTTTCTCACAAGAGTATTCTAAGTCGTATAAATATTTAATATAATAGACCCCTGGGTCTTTTGGTGCAGTTATATTGAAAGGCTGTTCAGTCTCTTGTTTTAACCCATCTTTTAGTATGCCAACATCTATGCAAGCTGGTTTATTGTTGGGGATACCTAACACAATTTGGTTAATTACTGCTGGAGGGAAATTTTTTCCAGTGCTATAACTATACACGTATATATAATCTGTCGTTCCTTGAATCTCTTGCCCAGGAGAAGCAAATATGACATTTGGTTTATTTGTCAAGTTAGACGATATTGTCCACACAAATGTCGCTGCTGATGCAACAAACGTTGTGATGACTAGCGACACAGTGATCCCAATGCCCCAGCGCGAACGGGTATCTTTGTGTTTTTGCCTAATGCTTTGCTGTACAAACTCAGTTTCTAACTGGTTCAACCAGTTATCGTTTGGTGAGCTAAGTACCTCTTTTTGCAACACATCCAAGTAAGGGTCAACATTCCAAAGAAACCGTGGCTGTTGTTGGCTTTTCCACTCTATAGCAGCAGGTGTTAAACGGCGCTGCAATCTTAAGTTTTTCTCCTCTTTTACCCAATTCAGCAACCTTTCCCATCCCCGCACCAAAGCATCATGGGCGGGTTCCACATAGGGATTACCCTCCGCATCTTGCCCTTTTACCAATAGCCTGGCTGTGCTAAAATGCTCAATTACTTCTTTAACTAAACTATTTTGAGCTGGCGGATATTCCAATTCCGATAACGGGACTTGTCTACGCGCTAATTCACCCCCACCCAGGGCTACCATTCGCAGCATCACATGACAGATAACTTGGCTATAAGCTGGATTTTCTTGAACTAACGCCTGATATTCCTCATCAGCCCTTTGAGTTAGTGATAGGATTACTCCTCCCAAATCTTGATAATCTGCTTCAGTCAGCGCCCGGTCAATTGTTATCCCTTCGTTTCCTG
>DMYK01000533.1 GCA_003483675.1 Microcoleaceae cyanobacterium UBA11344 | reverse complement strand
CTTGAAAACCGGTCGGGATCACTACTTCAGTTTTGGGCAAAACGAGCCAAACCGCGACGCTACTTTTGTCGGCAGCAGCAGCAGCGATGTTCTAACTGGTGTTGGTGTGGGGAATGTCGAAGAGATTGGAGTGGAAGTAGGTATCGCTCCCACAGGAAATCGGAAGTATGAAAGCTTTGGAACCAATGAGTTCGATGTCCTGACTGGCAGCCCGGGAGTTGATAGATTCGTACTCGGAGTTCCTGCTACAGCCGGGAATGTAAATGCGACACCGCTCTATTTGGGTAGCGGTCAAGCTACTATTCAGAACTTCGAAATAGCAAAGGATAAAATCCAACTGCAAGGAAATTCTTTAAGCGACGGCTACAGCCTGAATCCCGTTGGCAACGATTTGTCAATCCGGCGTTTTGGAGATGTGCTCGGCGTGATTCAAGGAGGAGCAAGTTTGAATTTGACCTTCCAAGGATCTAATGGTAATGGTACTTTCATGATTGGTTAGTTATTGGTCATTAGTCATTGGTCATTGGTCATCTATCATCAGTATTAGCTAATATTGATGATAGATGACTTTTTTGCGATCGCACTTTTGAACAGGAAACTATGAATTACGATATCTTTGACGAACAATACTACCTTTCGCAATATCCTTGGGTCAAACCAGCCATTGATGCAGGAATCGTCAAATCTGGACTAGAACACTTTGAAAAATTTGGTCAAGCCGCCGGCCTAACCAAAGTATCGCGGTATTTTGACGAAGCCACTTACCTGGCCAACAACCCAGAGCTAGCACCCTTCGTCCGCACTGTCAACCCAAACGCGCCTTTTGCTACAGGCCTAGACCACTTTATCCAGTTCGGTTACGAAGAGGGTCGCACTCGCGTATCGCCTGAATATGACGAAACGTTTTATCTAGCAAATAACCGATATTTGCTGCCGTTTATTCAGAATGGAACTTTTAAAGATGGCTACCAGCACTTCGTCAAATTCGGAGCCAAAGAGCGTCGGTTTGGCACTTCTTTCTTTGAAACGGAATACTTAAAGAAAAACCCCGATATCGTGCCGTTTGTCAACTCAGGAACCTTTACAACCGGGAGAGAACACTACATGAAGTTTGGGCAATTTGAGCCTAGCCGTTCTGCGACTTTTGTCGGAACTTCCGGCAATGATATCGTTCCCGGTATCGGGACGGAAAATGTTGAAATAATTGGAGTTAAAGTAAGTGTAGAATATGCTTACGGCGCCCGATCGTATGACAGTGGTGGCAGCAATGAATTTGATACTCTCATTGGCGGTATCGGTCGTGATAAATTTGTGTTGGGCGACTATCAACTATTCGCCCGTAATCTGCCATCCCCTCTAGCAGAGTTATACATCGGGCCTGGTTTTGCTACAATTCAGAACTTTACCAAAGGCCAGGATAGCATCCAGTTCTTTGGGTCTTTAGCTCACTACATTCTGTTTCCCATCAACAATAATCGAGATTTAGCAATCCAAACAGAGCGCTTTGACACGGTGGCTGTGATTGAAGGTGGCGGAAATCTCAGCTTGAATTTATTGCCAGGATCTAGTCCTACTAAATTTTTACTGGGCTAGAAATCCAGAAGCTATTTATTAATTAGTGGGTGTTTAATTAGGTGGCTGCGATCGCACATTCAACAAAATGGGCGATCGCACTTTGCTATTCCGGCAACTCGCCAAATCGATCGCGGTATCTGGCAAGCTGCTGCTGTATTTCCTCCGCTTTTTGTTCTGATTCCTCAGCTCTTTGCTGTGCTCGATCGGCAGTTTCTTCAGCCGTCAAATACCTAGTACCTCGTTCATCAAACCAGTACAAAACCTCTAACTGTCGTTCTCCATCACTGTACCGACCTCGACCAATTCCTAAACCCACTTCCGGCATCCAGAAAGGTTCACCAATTTGCTGTTCGTACTCGCCATTTACCAAACGATAAACTTCAAACGGTTGATGTTGGTCTCGCCGCCAGTAGTACGGATTGTAAATCACATAGTAAAGCACCCCCAACTTCGCGTAAATATCAATCTTTTTATCGTATTCACCGCCGTAAGTTTGAGAAACAATCTCTAGGGCAAAAATCGGGGGAATATTATTTTCTTCCCACAGGACGTAACTGAGGCGCAAAGTATCGCCTTTGAACCTTTCGACACCCAAACTCAAGAAGCCGTCAGGAACGATTGGAACCAGATGACTTACTCCCGTCGTGTGATAAACTCCCATATCCACGCCCAAAAACCAGTCGTTCCGCTGCCGCCAGTGAAATTTGAGCAAGAATAACAGTAAGTTGGGAAGGAAGTTTTGATTTTCGTTATCCACAGGAGTATCATCCGAAGACGGAAGTTCGGCGCTAGTTGGCAAACGCATTTCTCGATCGAATAGTACCATGATAGAAAAATGGCAAATTTATTCATTAATTGTACCATCCAGAAACCGGGTTTCTCCACTAAACCCGGTTGCTAAGTCTTTAATTGCGATCGCGCGCTAGCTTCAGCACCTCAACAGTATCTTTATGCCCCTCAGAAGATGCCCAAATTAACGCAGTCCAAGTATTATTATCCTTAGCTTTAATATCAGCTCCTTTCTCGACTAAAACCTCCACAACTTGAGTACGTCCACTACCAGCAGCACTCATCAAAGCCGTCAAACCAAAATTAGTTCTAGCATTCACATCCGCTCCCGCTGAGAGCAAAACTTGTACAATCTCCGTATGTCCCGCAGCAGCGGCACTCATTAACGCTGTCCAGCCGTCATTGTCGTGACTGTTGACATCCGCACCAGCAGCGAGCAATTTTTTGGCGATGTCAAAATGGCCAGCCTCAGCCGCAACCGTCAAAGCCGTCGCACCTTCCTCATCTTTGGCATTGACATCTGCACATTGTTCGATCGAAGCTTCTACAGTAGAAACATCACCAGTCTTGGCCGCATTAATTAAATCTGTCATAACTTCTCCTTTGTATCCTCTAAAATCTTAAATCCCATGACAGTAGATATCTTAGTCCTCTCTAACGGGCCCGGAGAATTAGCAACCTGGGTACATCCTGTTGTGCAAGCTTTGCGAGAACATTTAGGATGCGATCGCACTCAAGTCCGCATTTCAGTTATCCTGTCCCCCTGTCCCCACGCCACCGGGAAAGAAGCACAAATCGCAAGTTCCTACCCAGAAGTTGACAGAGTGCAAGCACCAGAGCATTTTTTTACATTCCTATTGTCGGGCAAAACTGCTGAAAATTGGGATTGGCACGAAACAGGAGTTGTTTTATTTTTAGGCGGCGACCAATTTTTTACAGTTGTTATTGGTAAAAGGCTAAAATATCGCACTGTTATCTATGCTGAATGGGACGCGCGGTGGTATCGCTGGATTGACAAATTTGCCGCCATGAAACCGGAAGTTTGTGTTAAAATCCCCCCAAAATATGCTAATAAATTTACAGTTGTCGGAGATTTGATCGCCGAAGTAGGCAATCGGAAATCGGGCGGGGCGGGCCAGGGGGCACCGCCCCTACGGAAAATCGAACTAATTGGATTGTTACCAGGCTCCAAACCTGCGAAACTAGCTTTAGGCGTGCCGTTATGTTTGTCGATCGCCCAATCCATCCATCGCATCCGCCCAGAAACTCGCTTTGTAATTCCCGTTGCACCTACAATAGATCTACAAACCTTAGCACGTTTTGCCGACCCAGAACAAAATCCTTGTCTGCATTTATTTGCCAACTCCGCCGCCGAACTTCATTTAACAGAATCGCCATTTTTGCAGACAACAAATGGCTTGCAAATAGAACTTTGGACTGAGACACCGGCCTACGATTTGCTATCAGAATGCAGTTTGTGTTTAACTACTGTTGGAGCCAATACCGCCGAATTGGGTTCTTTAGCTGTACCGATGATTGTTTTGATACCGATGCAGCAATTGGATGCGATGAAAGCTTGGGATGGTTTGCCGGGATTGCTGGCAAATTTGCCCTTAGTTGGTTCTGTTTTTGCGACGGTGATTAATTGGCTAATCTGGCGATTGGGAAAGAGAAAACTTTATGCTTGGCCGAATATTTGGGCGCAAGCAGAGATAGTGCCAGAGTTGGTTGGGAAGCTGGAACCGGAAGTGGTGGCTAAATTGGCGATCGACTATTTGAGCCATCCTGAAAAATTAGCACAAATGGGCGATCGTTTGCGATCGGTTCGGGGAGAATCTGGGGCGGCGAATAAAATTGCTGAATTGGTTTGTGAAGAAATTGATTTGCAATCAATTTCTGGTAATAATTAGATGTTTTTATTTTTAACCGCAGATGAACGCGGATGAACGCAGATTTAATACAGATAGTCAGGTCGGCAGAAACCGGGTTTTTTACGAATACTGCGTTTTCGCCTTTAACACTGATGAAAAACCCGGTTTCTTTGGTTTTTGCGTAAATCCTAACAGATTCATAAAAACAGGCAAAAGAAAATCTATTTTCTCTTGCCTGTCTATCATCCAAAAACTGGATTTGCCCTCAGCTTAATCTCGATCGTGCTTGGCAATCACCCAAATGGCGTGGACAATGCCGGGAATAAAGCCCAAAAAGGTGAGAACCAGGTTAATCCAAAAATCTGTGCCAATCCCAACCGTCAGAAATACGCCCAAGGGGGGAAGAAAAATGGCAGCTAGTATGCGAATTAAATTGCCCATCTGAGTTACTCCAAACGACTTTTCTCTTTCAATTTAACTTCACTGACCGACAGAACCTTTCCCGAAAAATTTAGGAGGTTCTGCCATAGTGTAAACTTCGGTTTCAGCGGCGATGACTTGTCGCAAGTGACCGGGAACTTGCATCAATCCCAACAGGGTAATTCCGTCGAACATTCGGAACCCACCGATGGTTTGATCGGCGAGTAATTTGTCCGTAACTTCTGGTTCGGGACGGGTGTTTATTTCCTGAGTTGAAGCTATGGCAAAACCCCAAGGAGCTCCGTAAGTAGAAATAAAGCTGGTGCAAGATTGAACGTTGGGGAAAACGGATTTCAGCGTATTGACAATCCGGGCGTGCATTTTCATTTCTGCTGGAGAAACTGGCCCGGCTTGTACCACAAAATATCCCGTAGGTGACATCACGCGACGAACTTTCTCAAAATACTCCTTTGTAAACAACTGGAAAGAAGGGCCTTCTTCAATGGGATCTGACAAGTCAGAAATGACAATATCCCAATCGTTGTCACTGTTATCTAAATAGTCCAAAGCATCGCCGATTACTACTTCGCAACGAGGATCATCAAAGGCATTTTGGTGCATTTCTGGTAGGTGTTCGCGACAAGCATCTACTACTTCGCCGTCAATGTCGATCATCACTACTTTTTCAACACTTTTCCAGCGTAGCACTTCTCTAATTGTCGCTCCTTCACCACCACCGAGAACGAGGACTTTTTTGGGTGAACCGTGCATCGTCATGGCTGGGTGAACTAGGGGCTCGTGGTACAGAAACTCGTCGCCAGTACAAGATTGCCATTTGCCATCCAATACTAAGCCTTTGCCGTAGGTGCCGGTTTCAACGACGTACATTTCTTGAAAGGCTGTTTTTTTGTAAGCAAGCACCCGCGTGATGCCGTGAACGTAGATATCCCAAGGGGTAATGTACTCGCTCATCCAAAAGTCTGCACGAACTTCGCTACCTGACATCCAATACTCTCCAATGCTAAACTGCTCAAGTATTAGTTCTTAGCACAAAATGGCGCTGCTGTGGAAGTGCGATCGACACAAACAGGTTCCGATCGCTAAATCTAACAGTTAATATTAAGAGGAATTACGCATAAATCAGCCCACCGCAGCTCCCCAACTTCTTTAAGAAGTCGGGGATAAAACAGCAAAGTATTTTATGTTTAATTTTGAGAAATTGAGCGATAATGAAAACTCTCTTTGACCGCGGCTCTTTCTAGTTTGGTGTGTTACCCTATGTCTACTGTCACTTTTGCTTTATCAACGCCCTCCGCTGCTGAGCCTGGGGCATCTTACGGCAGCAATCAACCGCCCAGTCGCCCCACGGTGCGGGCACAGTGGATCGAAGTTTTGGTAGACTCTCCTTTCAGGGGTGCGGGGGACTCCCCAGGGGAGGAAAATAAGTTATTTACCTATCGGTTGCCGGCGGAACTTGCTGTGCAACCTGGAGATATTCTGAGTGTACCATTTGGCAGTCAACAGGTGGGGGCGATCGCCATTCGTTTTGTTTCTCAACTGCCGCCAGACTTAGAACCCGCGCGGGTTAAAGATGTCGAAGATGTTGTGAGTCGGGGATTTTTTGCCCCTACTTACTGGGAATTGCTCGATCGCACTTCTACCTATTATTGCACACCTTTAATTCAAGTAATTAGAGCCTCGCTGCCACCGGGTTTGTTAAGCCGTTCCGTGCGCCGAATCCGCTTAATTAAGGATGCGATTTCTCCGAATGCCGAAGTATTTCTCAATCCCGCAGCCAGTCAAATTTTACAATTATTGCAAGCTCAAAAAAATGGCGATTATACTTGGCAATACCTTCAGCGGCAAGTTAAGGGTGCTTACAGGGGATTGCGAGATTTATTAACACGGGGTTGGGTAGAAAGTTATTTAGAACCTCCCAATCCTCCCAAACCAAAACTGAAACCGGCAGTCACATTAATTGTTAGTGCTTTTGTCACAGATTTAACCCAGCGTCAACAAGAAGTCTTGGAAGTTTTGCGGCGCGGCGGCGGTGAAATGTGGCTGAACGATTTGCTGAAAGTTTGCAGTGCGAGTGCTTCGGTTGTTAAAGCTTTGGAACAAAAAGGTAGTGTGGTAATTGACCAAAGGGAAGTGCTCAGGGGCGATCGCGGAATTGCTCAACTTCCCGATTCACCCAAAACTTTAACTCATTTTCAGGCTAAAGCTTTAGCATTCATTAACACTTTTTCGGGATTTCGTCAAGTGCTGTTGCACGGTGTTACAGGTTCCGGGAAAACCGAAGTGTATTTGCAGGCGATCGCCCCAATCTTAGCAAGCGGCAAATCCGCGATCGTACTCGTCCCCGAAATCGGCCTCACACCCCAACTTACAGACAGATTCCGCGCCCGTTTTGGCGAGCAAATTTGCGTATATCACAGCGCCCTATCCGACGGCGAACGTTACGATACATGGCGTCAGATGCTCACTGGAACCCCGCAAATTGTCATCGGCACGCGATCGGCCATTTTTGCACCTTTACCTCACCTTGGCTTAATTATCTTAGATGAAGAACACGACACCAGCTTCAAACAAGAACAACCAGCCCCCTGCTACCACGCCCGCACCGTTGCTAAATGGCGCGCCGAATTAGAAAATTGCCCCCTAATTTTAGGTTCCGCTACCCCAGCTTTAGAGACTTTTGTACAAACTAAAATCAATAATTACTCCTTACCAACTATCCATTACTTGTCATTGCCAGAACGCATTTATTCGCGCCCGATGCCACCGATTCAAATAGTCGATATGCGCCAAGAATTGCGGCAAGGAAACCGCTCAATTTTTAGCGTACCCCTGCAAAATGCTCTCGAACAATTGCAAGCAAGACAACAGCAAGGTATTCTATTTATTCACAGAAGAGGACACAGTACCTTTGTCTCTTGTCGGAGTTGTGGCTATGTGATGGAATGCCCTAATTGTGATGTTTCGCTTTCTTATCACCACGTCGGCGAAGGGACAGCAGAAATGTTGCGTTGTCACTACTGCAACCACACGGAAAGACACCCTCAAAATTGTCCAGAATGCAGTTCTCCTTACTTCAAAAACTTTGGGAGTGGCACTCAGCGAGTCGAAGAGGAATTAACCAAATTATTTCCCGAATTGCGGGCCATTCGGTTTGATAGCGATACGACTAGAAATAAGGGCGATCATCGCAGACTGTTAACGCAATTTGCGGATGGGGAAGCTGACATTTTGTTGGGCACACAAATGCTGACTAAAGGGTTAGATTTAGCTGGAGTCACATTGGTAGGAGTTGTCTCTGCTGACGGGTTGCTAAATTTATCCGATTATCGGGCCAGCGAAAGAGCATTTCAAACTTTAACTCAAGTGGCGGGGCGTGCGGGTAGAGGCGATGATCCGGGGCGGGTAATTATCCAAACTTACACTCCCGAACATCGGGTAATTCAAGCAGTTAGGCGGCACGAATATGCAGGTTTTGTGGAAACAGAATTAGCAGCAAGGGCGGCGCTGAATTATCCTCCTTCTGCGCGGCTGATTTTGTTGCGATTAAGCAGTTTGGATGCGGCGGAAGTTGCGGTGACGGCGGTACAATTGGCCTCTGTTTGTCAGGAGTATATTCAGCGATTGTCTATACCGGGGTGTGAGTTGTTGGGGCCGGCACCGGCGGCGATTATGCGAGTGGCAAATCGGTATCGGTGGCAGATTTTGCTGAAGTTGCCTTTGGATGAGTCGGTGAATTTGTCGGATTTGATCGGATTGCGCGATTCCCTTCGGGATAGCTTCGCTTCACGCACGCCACGTTCTGTTAGTTTAACTATTGATGTCGATCCGTTGAATTTTGGTTAATCGGTTGCGTGGGGGCGGGTTTATATAGATTGTTTTTGAGCCTCAAATATTGTTGGTAAAACCCGCCCCTACAGCCCATCGTAGGGGCGGGTTTCACCAACCATCTATGTCGGAAACCAACAATATAATAAACCCGCCCCCGCCCAACTACAAACAAATGCGTTAAGCCTATTTCTTTAAGGCAAATCTGTTTCGCCCATCAGATAAAGGTCACACTCGCGGGCGACGCCACGCCCTTCGTTAATTGCCCAAACCACCAAACTCTGTCCCCGGCGACAGTCACCAGCCGCGAAAACCCCCGGAATGCTAGTTGTATATTTTTCATGATCCGCTTTCACATTGCTGCGGGCGTCACGTTCCAATCCCATCGCATCCAGCAAAGGCTGTTCCGGGCCGAGGAAGCCCATCGCTAGCAAGACAAGCTGTGCCGGCAACACTTTTTCGGTGCCGGGGATGTGTTTGGGAATGAACTGTCCTTTTTCGTTTTTCTCCCACTCCACCTCAACAGTATGTACGGCTTTGACATTGCCGTTTTCGTCGCCCTCGAACTTGGTAGAGGTGGTGAGATAGCCACGGGGATCATCGCCGAATTTGGCCGCTGCTTCTTCTTGGCCGTAGTCGAGACGGTAGACTTTTGGCCATTCGGGCCAGGGATTGTTGGCCGCCCGTTCCGAGGGCGGTTTGGGCAGGATTTCAAGCTGTACGAGGCTGTTGCAGCCGTGGCGAATGGAGGTGCCCACGCAGTCGGTACCTGTGTCGCCACCGCCGATAATCACGACATCTTTTCCGGCGGCGGAGATGAAGTTATCGTTGGTGCTCTTGTCTAAAACTGCTTTGGTGTTGGCTGTGAGGAAGTCCATTGCGAAGTGGATGCCTTTTAATTCGCGCCCTTCGATGCCCAAGTCGCGGGGTTTGGTGGCGCCGGTACAGAGGATAACGGAGTCGAATTCTTTCAGTAATTGTTCTACTGGTAAGTCTTTGCCGACTTCGGTGTTGCAGATGAATTTTACGCCTTCGTCTTCGAGAACTTTCAGGCGACGCATGACGACTTGTTCTTTGTCTAGCTTCATGTTGGGGATGCCATACATTAGCAGGCCGCCGGGGCGATCGGCTCTTTCAAACACTGTTACCCAATGACCGGCTTTGTTGAGTTGGGCGGCGGCGGACAAACCGGCTGGCCCAGAACCGATGATGGCGATGTTTTTACCGGTGCGTTTGGCCGGTGGTTCGGCGGTAATCCAGCCTTCATCCCAGCCTTTGTCGATAATTGAGGCTTCGATGTTTTTGATTGTCACCGGCGGGTTGTTGATGCCGAGCACGCAAGCGCCTTCGCAGGGTGCGGGACAGACGCGGCCGGTGAATTCGGGGAAGTTGTTCGTTTTATGGAGTCTGTCTAGGGCTTCTTTCCAGAGTCCGCGATATACTAGGTCGTTCCATTCAGGGATCAAGTTGTTGATCGGGCAGCCGCTGGCCATGCCGCTAATCAGGTTTCCTGTGTGGCAAAATGGGATGCCGCAGTCCATGCAGCGCGCGCCTTGGCTGCGGAGTTTGTCCTCATCCATTGGCAGGTGAAATTCGTCCCAGTTGTGGACTCTCTCGACTGGTGAGAGTTCGGAGGGCAATTCGCGCAAGAATTCGATGAAGCCTGTTGGTTTTCCCATAGTGCTGTTTTGGTTAGAACTTATTTGTGGCAGTTTCTCAAAGGTGAAGCTGGCGGGCTTCTGAATTAACTATAATACTTCGCGTTTCATCCCCGGACTTTCAAGCCGGGGATGAAACGCAGTGTTTAGCCGATCGGCTACCTGCAAGGTATAATTGACTGTCCTGGACGCAAGTGTCACAATTAGTAAGGTGGTCTACTATCCCCAAACCCTCGATAATCCGTTCATAATCAAAGTAGTAGAGCACCCTACAAGTCGATTGTCCTGTGCCAGTTGCGTAAGTCCTATTGATGCTAAACCACAAACAATGTCAGCTTATTTACCTAATGGATTCCCTGAACCCGCAGAGATTGGCGCAATAGAAGTTAAGCAATATCCTCAGTATCGCGCTGTCACCTACACCCACGCAGGTGATGTGCGACAAGCGACTGGGGTTGCTTTCAATCCCCTATTTGAACATATCAGCAACAACCAAATTGCGATGACAACGCCCGTAGAAGCGCGCTACACAGCCATTCCAGGGCAAATAGATGTTGCTCCCCAAGTTGAAGTTTCTTTTCTGTACCCCGCACCAAATATCGCTCCCAGCAGCGTTAACTCGGCTGTTACGGTCACAGATACTCCCCCTATGACAGTTGTCAGTATTGGTATACAGGGCGCGTACACTTGGGAAAGCTACGAAAAAAACCTTCAGAAGCTCGAAGATTGGCTGAAAGAGCATCCCGAATACGCCATAGTTGGGCCGCCGCGGCGCTTGTTTTATAATTCGCCGATGACGCCGGAAGCAATTAAAATCAGTGAGGTGCAAATCCCGATCGACATTTCTAATAAATGAAGTCAGAAGTCAGTAGTCAGTAGTCAGTAGTCATTTGTTATTGGTTATTTGTTATTGGTTATTTGTTATTGGTTATTTGTTATTTGTAAGGGGATACCAATAACAAATGAGCAGTTACCAATTACCAATTACCAATTACCAATTACCAATTACCAATTACCCATGCCCCATGCCCCATGCCCTTTGTCAACTGCCGCTGATCTGAACCACGAGTTCGCGAATCTGCCCCCGCTGGCGGTGTTCCCACAGGTAAATTCCTTGCCAAGTTCCTAATAGTAACCTACCGCGATCGATCGGAATTTGTTCGGAAGTATGAGTCAATGCAGTGCGAATGTGAGCCGGCATATCGTCTGGGCCTTCCGCATCGTGAATATAGCTTGCACCCTCTGGTACCAGTTTAGCTAAAAAGTTGGCTAAATCTTTAAGTACATCGGGGTCAGCATTTTCTTGAATCAGCAAGCTAGCAGAAGTATGGCGCAAAAATAAGGTACAAAGTCCCATTTTAATACCAGAATTGGCTACCACATTTTCTACCTGATCAGTAATTTTGCACAGAGACTTCCCTGTAGTTTTAATTTTGAATATCTGTTGATAATGAGTCATGGGATTTTGGATTTTGGATTTGAGATTTGGGAAAAATCTTCAGTCGGCGAAGGCCGACTTTGTTTGACAAGAAGCGAATTCTATTCGCCTTATTTGATTCGCCCCAATTGCTATATTAAAAATAATCTACAACAGCTTGGGCGATCGTCTCCGTACCATTTCTATCCAATTTTTCCGACAAACGCGGCGGATTCATCGGTTTTCGCAAAAACTCCCAATCTCCCTCAAAAAACTCCCCATCCGTCACAATTTGATGTTCTGCATAATTTTGAATCCCTTCGAGCAAAACCTCAGCTTCCGCAAAACCTTCTCTCATTATAGAAACAACAGGTATTTCCAAACGCAAAGCTTCTGAAAAAGTGCTGTATCCCGGTTTGGAAATCAACTGCCCGCAGACAGGCATCACATCAACGGGACGCGGTAAAATTGGGAAAGATTTTGCGAACTCCTGACTTTTGACTTTAATCAAATTTGGCAAATCAGGAGCCGCTCGATCAAAAGTAATAAATTGGCGATCGCTAAACTTGTGTAAATTGTGATAAGGGATATCTTCCAAACCCAGTCCGCCAAAAGTCAGCAATACAGTTTTTTCTGGCGGTGTTTCGATTCTGAATAAGTCCCGAATTTTATCGTTACTATACCGAGGATTGCCACCAGTTAAGCCAACATCTTCAATATTTGGAAAAAACGACATCGGTTCGTGCAAAGGGAGACGAAAAAGCCGATCGCACATTCCGAAACACTCACCAATCCAATCCACTATTTCTCCAAACTCGCCCCAATCACGATAGATAAAATCCCAGCCAAAGTTACTCATCATCCAGCAAGGAACGCCAGCAGCCTTAGCAATCTTTGTCATCAAAGGGGGAATATCTGCCAGTACCAAACCCACCCGATTTTGTTTAATAAAATTCACTTCGCTAGCAATTAGGGAATTTTGCTTTTTCCGAATTGATTGCAATTTTTCCAGTGTCGCGTCTAAATCCATATTCAAACTGTCAGATTGCACGACTCCTACATCAAAACCGCGCGGGCGGAGGATAAAGTCGCCGCCAATATATGATTCTAGCAACCAGCGGGGCGCAGTTGTCGCTATAATCAATAAAATATCTGGATTTAATTCTTGAATTTTTGCTGCTACTGATGAAACGCGAACAGCGTGGCCGAATCCATGATTGGTAATAGCGATGTATAATGTTGGTCTAGACATTGGTAATTGGTAATTGGTAATTTTAAAAACGACAGTTAACAGTCAACAGTTAACAGTTAACAGTCAAACTCGATCGATAATTTAGCCTGCCATTGCTTCCAAGGATACCACTCGATCGGCAAAACCAGAATTAGCCACACTTCCCAGCATACCCCAAACACGCTGCTAACCTCATCCTGAACTATAATTTGGCCTCCAGCTTCCCGAATACCCTCGCAGCCGTGGAGTCCATCTTGCCCCATCCCAGTCAGCACTACAGCTAAAACGCCAGCATCATAAATCTTAGCAGTCGATCGAAACAACACATCAACCGCAGGGCGACAAGAATTTTCTGGCGGCTGTTGATTAGCGCGAATTTGCACTCCAAAACCGTGTTTTTCTAACACCATATGATCATCTCCCGGTGCTATCAAAGCAACTCCCGGTTCGAGAATACCACCTGTCATATCAAATCCGCTGCATCGAAATTACCAAGTCGAGTTATATTACCACTAAACATCTAGAAATTTTCAGTTTTTAGACTTGCTGTCAACTGTCAACCATGCCGGTGCAATCGGAATCAATATCTGATCTTCTGTTCCGAAATTTAAGAACAATTAAATCAGTAGAAAAGCATAATCTTAAACTCGGTTCCCTCTCCGGGTTCCGACTTGCAAATTAACTTTCCTCCATGCTGTTCTACCACAATTTGATAACTGATAGACAATCCCAAACCAGTCCCCTTACCTACCGGTTTAGTAGTAAAAAACGGATCGAATATTTTACCCAGCACCTCCGAACTCATCCCCACACCATTATCAGCAATCCGAATCGCCACTTGATTTCCTGCCAAGACTTCAGTACAAATCCAAATTGTCGGATTCTGTGTCTGGTCAACTTTGTTCCCAATTCCGTGAGACAAAGCATCAATAGCATTCAGGAGTAAATTCATAAATACCTGATTAATTTCTCCCGCATAGCAGTTCACCCAAGGCAAGTTTGCGTAGTCCTTAATCACTGTAATTGCACTTAATCTTTTCTGCACAATCATCAACGTGTTGTCGATACCTTCGTGGATATTAACCCGTTTTTGCTCTGATTCATCAAGTCGGGAAAANNAGCACAATATCGCGAACTCTCGCCGCACCAACTTTCATTGAATCTATCATTTTATGAAAATCTTCTATCAAAAAGTTTAACTCTATTTCCTCAGTTTTATCTACTATTTCTTGCACTGGATTTTGGTAATAGTTCTGGTAGAGAAGCAATAAATCAACCAAATCTTTAGCATAGCGATCGCTGTAATGTAAATTTCCATAAATAAAATTAATCGGGTTATTAATTTCGTGAGCAATTCCCCCTACCAGTTGCCCTAGACTAGACATTTTTTCACTTTGAATTAACTGCACTTGAGTGCGACGTAGCTCGGATAAAGTGGCTTGTAATTCCTGAGTTCTTTCTGCTACTCGCGTTTCCAGAACAGTATAAAAACTGGCATTTTCTAGAGAGATAGCTGCTTGTGCAGACAGCATTTTCAAAACTTCTAACCTTTCCTTAGTAAAAGCACCTTTTGTCAGATTATTTTCTAAATAAAAGATTGCCTTAAGATTGCCTTGATGAATAATTGGCAATACCAGGATAGATAGGGGTTGATTGA
>DMYK01000073.1:2493-2719 GCA_003483675.1 Microcoleaceae cyanobacterium UBA11344 | reverse complement strand
TCTTCAATTCGCACATTCAAACCGTTTTGGCTGAGCATTTGTGCTAATTCATCAGCTTTTTCGCGTTCCAGAAAAGCACCGACTTGGATGACCGATCGCCCATTACTAAAACTGCGAAAAGCATCGGGAACCAGAGATTGCGTCTTGGCTCTCGCGCCCTGACTATCGGCATCCACCACAACCCGATATCGGAAACCCAAAGCTCTGGCGCGATCGAGTGACGGCG
>DMYK01000073.1:0-2464 GCA_003483675.1 Microcoleaceae cyanobacterium UBA11344 | reverse complement strand
CCCCTTCCCAGAGGAATGTTGCGACTCGGAACCGGCAATCTACCCTCGGAAGAAACCGGAGTTGAACTCTCAAAATTGGTCGGGACTGGCTGTGGCACCGAAATTTCTGGAACCGATCGAGTATCTGGATTCGGCACGGGAATTTCGATCGCCCCTGTCGCAGCAGTCGAAGCAGTGACATTCCTGGGAGTCAGAAGAGGGCGCAACTGAATGTTGCGCGGTGCCCGTTGATTTTGGACTCTTGGCGAAATCGGTGCTCTTTGAGTCCTAGGAGTTAGGGGGCCTGGAGTGTAAGCAGGAAGAGAATTTTCTGGGCCGGAGCTTCTGGGGGGTCGATCGGTAACTAACTGTAAAGCATGGCGGCCAATGGATGGCGGGGGGCTAAAAGTTCCCCCTACATCAACTCCGCCCACCGTGCGGTTACTCAACAATTGATTCCCATAAGCCGAGATCACTTGACCTTTGGCAGCATTGTTGACATCGTGGCGGCCGTTGTTGCGAATTACATTCCCTCCCGGTTCCGCCACAGTTCCTAAATCCGGGAGCGATTGGGCGATCGCCACAATTCCATCGCGCTGGTTCCTCTCGATATAATTGTGACGCAGCACCGGTCTAGCCTCAGCTTGCACCACCACGCCATCCTGATTGCGAGTAATCTGATTACCAATCAACAGAGGAGCAGCATTCTGAGCTACATTCACCCCAAATCCCGTGTTTTCAAACACATTCTCTCGAACTTCTGGCCTCGAACTGCCAAAAATCGTGATGCCATTAGCTCCATTTTTCGAGAAAAAATTCTGGCTGATTGTCGGCTTAGCAGTACCCACCACCGAAATTCCGTCGTGAGTGCTCCCCGAAAAAGTATTGTTGACAACGATCGGAGAACTTGATTCGATCCACAAACCGTAACCCCGATAATTGGTATTTGTCACCGTCACCCCGCTGAGTCCGGCCCCGTCTGCCCCTAAAATCGCGATATTTTGACCAGCCGAAGTCGGACTGAGAAAGTCTCCTCCGCCTTTGATCACAATATTTTGGCCGCGAGTGTTGGGATTTCCCTGAACAGTCACCCTGGGCTTGAGTACGATCGGAAATTTCTCGCCAGTTTGAGCGCTGTAAGTACCGGGCGCTAGCAAAATCGCTGTATTGGGCGGGGCGACGCTCAAGGCGTAGGTAAGGGTTTTGAACGGATCTCGATCGCTCCCGTTACCCGCCTGGTCACTTCCCCCTGATGATCTGACGTACAGTATGTTAATGTCGCTCTGCTGCCCCTGAGCAAGGAGCTGTGCGGGGGGAGTCTGGGCGGTGGTAACTGACGGTTGAGGCAAGAAAAAGGCAGCGCTGGTAAAGACGAGCATCAGCCAAGAACTTAAACCTTTGCTTCGCGATCGATTGACTTTGCGATCGCTCTGTTCTAAGTTGAGGGGCATAAATAAACCGAATTTATCTTTGATCCGAGTTTCGCCCAGGCGATCGAAATTTAATTTCACCCGCCTGCTGGGGTTTTTCTCCGTTAATCTCTTATTTTCTGCTAACATCACGGCTCTCCTCCGAAGTGTGGTGTGCAGTTTAACGATTCCACTCTCAGTAAGTTTGATCTATTATGCTTTGTTTTCTTCACCTTGAAGAGAAAAACTTTGACAATATCGCCTGCGGTGACATGATGAAACAAGTCTGAGCGATCTCGTTTACGGTTGTTTCGGAATGATTTAACTCTTCTAGACCGCAGAGACCGCAGAGTCAGAGAAGAGAGAGATAGTCCTGGACGCACTAATAACCTAATTATGTCATTCTGAGGGAACCGAAGAATCTCAAACCCTTGCCACACAGTTACAATGCGTAAGTCCTGAGAGATGAATAATTCCGATGCCAACGGATTTGATATGACTTTTGGACTGCCGGGAAACCTGAAGCATTGACGCGCCTCGCTTGTCGGTTTCCATGCCCCTTACAGGTAATTCTTTAGGAATATTATGGAAACTTTAAGACAACAAACTTTCAATAATTATTGCCCATATTGGAAGTTTGTTAAATATGTGGTTTTTTATTTGAGTTAAACCTCGATCGAGTTTAACATCAATAGAGTTAACTGTGTTAGCCATTAACATGACATTTTTATCAATTTGAGCATCGTAATTATATACTAAATTGGTAATCGGGGTTTTTTGTTTATTAATATCCTTAATAATATCCGAGCAATCTGCTTTGAGCAACCAATAACTTATATATCGTTTGTAATAAAAATCAAAATCAACTATTTTACCAGATAATTTCAAGTAACTTCCAGAAACAATGAATAGAGGAGATACTCGTCTCCATAAGCTACCAAAATCATGAAATTGATCGGTATTTACCTCCTTCTCGTAGTCAAAATATTGGGTATAAATAGCCATTTGATCGGAACCCCACAAATAGCCTTTTTGATTGAGTAGCATTTGCGATCGGAATAAATAATCATAAGATT
>DMYK01000239.1:14762-14903 GCA_003483675.1 Microcoleaceae cyanobacterium UBA11344 | reverse complement strand
TCTATTTTAAGAGTGATTGGTTTTTGGGTTGCTGTCACCTCTACTTTGAGAATTAGTGTGAATGGATACCTTTTGAAAACAGCAGCTTTGCCATTGTTTAGCAATTTACGAGCCATTCCTGGTCGGATTGGATTGAGCGGT
>DMYK01000239.1:0-14619 GCA_003483675.1 Microcoleaceae cyanobacterium UBA11344 | reverse complement strand
TTTCTGGTAGGTACTTTAACGCTTACCTTAAACGTAGTGGGCGAACCATTTAGACTGGTCAACTTGGCGAATTTCTTGCCCGCACCGTATCGGTAATCCGATCGGTGCCGGGTTGTTGACTTTAGTTACTGTTACCCTCTTCACAACAAATCAGCTCAACCATAATCCTAAAATTTTTCAATTGTACTACAAAAGTTTCTCGGTTATTTGTTCAGAGCGAGATAGTTATGATATCCTAGTTCTGCTAGGCGTTTTTGTTTTTCCATTACAGATTCGGACAAGCTTTGACGGTATTGCAGGACTCGCTCTAGCAATTCGGGCTGGTAAACTGCTAAGATCTGAACTGCCAGCAAGCCAGCGTTTTGAGAATTGCCGATCGCTACTGTTGCTACCGGTATCCCCGCAGGCATTTGGACGATCGAGTACAAAGAATCTATTCCTTGCAAGTGACGGCTCGGTAC
This sequence comes from Microcoleaceae cyanobacterium UBA11344, assembly GCA_003483675.1. Lineage (GTDB taxonomy): Bacteria > Cyanobacteriota > Cyanobacteriia > Cyanobacteriales > Microcoleaceae > Microcoleus. Next base: position 14,158 of record DMYK01000239.1, on the reverse strand, counting down.
TGGCACACCAATTACTGGCAAGGGTGTTAAAGATGCTACCATCCCCGGTAGGTGCGCGGCTCCCCCAGCACCTGCGATAATCACTTTTAAGCCACGTTGATGTGCGCTTTGAGCATATTCCACCATGCGCTCTGGGGTGCGGTGGGCTGAGATGATCGCAACGGAGCAAGAAATGTTGAATTCTTCGCAAACTGCGATCGCATCTTTCATTGTGGGTAAATCGGAATCGCTACCCATGATAATTCCAACAGTCGGTTGATTCATGTAATTTTTAGATTTGAGGTTTCCGATCAATGCTAATTTTAAATCATGGCGTTAACTCAAATTTAGCTATTTTGTAGCAAAACTGACGCTCGAAAGCAATTTAGCCACAAGCCGCCATCTGATCCCAGGTACAGAAACCAAAAAGCTTCGCATCCCGATCGCAAGCCCCCGGATTTATCCATAACAGCAAATCTAAAATCTAAAATCTAAAATCTAAAATCGGATGACTGAAGCCACCACCTCAACTTTCTCCCCTACAGATATTGTCAATGCAAAGCTCCCCGGTTGCAAGGATTTGCAGATGCTTGCTGTTGATGTCGAGGGCATAATTCAAGAAGTTTGCCCGATGGACAAAATATTTAAACGGGTTTCTCCTCCAGATTTGCAAGTGCTGGATGTAGCAGGCGATTGGCTTTCTCTCGGCGGAGTTGACTTGCAGATTAACGGGGCGCTAGGTTTGGCTTTCCCCGATTTAGAAAGCAAGCATCTGGAATTTTTGCCCAAAATTAGTCAATTTTTATGGAATCAGGGAGTTGATGCTTTTTTGCCGACTTTGGTGACAACTTCACTAGATAAGTTTAGACGATCGCTCTCAACTTTTGCTAATTTTATCCACACTACAAAAACTGCTGCTCCCGCTACCAATCAACTCAAAACAGCGGAAATTCTCGGCATTCACCTCGAAGGCCCTTTTCTCAACCCGCAGAAGCGAGGTGCTCACCCAGTTGAGTTTTTATTACCACTAACTATAGAAAATGTCAAGCAAGTTTTAGGAGATTGTGCCGATATTGTCAAAATAATTACTTTAGCGCCGGAGTTAGACAGCACTGGCGAAGTAATTCCCTATTTGCAAAGTTTGGGAATTACAGTTAGTCTCGGACACTCCCAAGCGACAGCAGAGCAAGCGCAGCAAGCATTTGACCAGGGAGCCTCGATGGTAACTCACGCTTTTAATGCTATGCCGAGTTTACATCATCGAGAACCGGGTTTGTTGGGAGTGGCCATTGTTTCTCCTGGTGTTAAGTGTGGTTTAATTGCTGACGGAAAGCACGTTTGTCCGACAATGATTGATTTGCTACTGCGTGCTGGTAGATCCGAAACAGGTGTTTTTTTAGTGAGCGATGCTTTAGCTCCTTTGGGTTTGCCTGATGGTGTTTATCCTTGGGATTCTCGTCAAATTGAGGTGAGGAAAGGTACGGCTTGGGTAAGATTAGATTATCACTCGCCTCTGGAATCTGCTACTTTGGCTGGTACGACTCTGCCACTGTTGGCGGGAGTCCAGAATTTGGTGAGGTGGGGAATTTGTGATGTGGAAAGTGCGATCGCCCTGGCTACTGATTCTCCTAGAAAGGCGATCGGACTTTCGGGAATTGTCGGCAAATCTGCCACTCAATTATTGCGCTGGCATTTGGATAAACCGACAAAAGAATTAACTTGGCATCGCTTGTTTTAAGTTATTGGTTATTGGTTATTGGTTATTGGTTATTGGTTATTGGTTATTGGTTATTGGTTATTTGTTATTGGTTATTTGTTAATTGGTAATTCTCCCCCTCTCTCCCTTCTCCCCCTCTCCCACTCTCCCAATCTCCCCCTCTCCCACTCTCCCCCTCTCCCCCTGCTATACTAAGCGCTGCTAACAGCAATTCGCTGTTCTCGGCAAGTTCGATCGTAAATATTATTTAATTCCACAGCCAAGCAAATCTCGCCCCGCAGCCACAGCGGTAAAGTAGGAAGCGCGCAGCCCACAGCCAGTTTTTCCTGCCAAATATCTAGGCATTGGTTGCCGTCTCGCTCGATCGGGCGATAAGCTGTAGCATAGAGCTCAGCGTCCAAGGGCGAAGCACTTCCTCCCCCCAGACGGGCTAACAATTCATTGTGAAGATTTGCCTTCCTTCCCGTCACAACATCAATTATTACCAACCCAATTCCCTGCCACAAATACGTCTCGCACTTAGACACAAAAGCACCGCGATGAGTAGAACGATCTTTGTTTGCAGGACTTACTAATTCAATTGCACCGGCTAAAACCGGGCCACCTTCAGTGTTAAAAATACTGACTTGCACGCTTTCCGTCGCAGGTAAAAAAGGCACTGTTTGGGCTGGCGGCGGCAGCCAATTGTTGGGATAATCTATTGGCAAATGAATTACTGTCTCAGAACAATCAAACTCCGGTAGCGATTCCTCAAAAGCTGCTACATCAATTTCAATCCCAAACTGCACGTTGGGTTCGGCAAAGTAACCTTCGGGTAATTTGGCATTCAAATCAGATGCAATATAAGTCGCCCAGGCATTGTGAAAGGCGTGCCAGTGACGGCGCACCGACAGCGGCGGGCGAAAATGATCTTGTAGCACCATATTTTTTCAAGTTAGGGCTAATTAAAATTATAATATTTAACCGTTGGCAATAACTTAGCAGCAGGCAGAAAGATGAATTTGGCAGACGACAAGACTGTTGTCAAACAGTATTTTAACTCGACGGGCTTCGATCGCTGGCAGCGCATTTACGGCGACGGGAAAGTCAATAAAGTTCAGCTAGATATTCGCACCGGGCACCAGCAAACGGTAGATACAGCCATCGCATGGCTGCAAGCTGATGGCAATTTGCCGGGGCTCTCTGTCTGCGATGCCGGCTGCGGTGTGGGCTCTCTCAGCATTCCTCTGGCTGAGGCTGGGGCAATTGTTTGCGCTAGCGATATCTCTGAAAAGATGGTAGGAGAAGCCTATGAGCGATCGACAGCCCTTCCGGGCAAGCTCTACAACGTCTCTTTCACAGCCCAAGATTTGGAAAGGCTGAGTGGCAAATTTCACACGGTGATTTGTCTGGATGTGCTGATCCACTATCCTCAGAGTAAGGCTCAGGAAATGATCGCTCACCTAAGTTCGATCGCCCAATCCCGACTAATTCTCAGTTTTGCTCCCAAAACCTTAGCACTTACCGCGCTCAAGAAAGTTGGCGAACTTTTCCCCGGCCCGAGCAAAACAACTCGCGCTTATCAGCACCGGGAAGCTGATATTATCAAAATCCTAGAAAACAACGGTTTTGTTGTTAAAAGAACAGCCATGAATAGCACGAGTTTTTACTATTCTCGCTTGCTGGAAGCTGTGAGGAAATAGGGTCAAAATATCTGCAAATTCTGCGGCTAGTTTAGATCGTTTATTGGCCGGTTTGGGGCGGGTTTAGATAATTTGTCGATCGCCCTCAAAGATTTAGGCTCACCCGCCCCTACAAACCTGGTCAAATTGCGGACAAATTTGTAGGGGCGGGTTTTACCAATAAATTATGGCACCCACAGATGATTCTTGTAAACCCGCCCCCACCCAACCAATAACCCCGATCGACATTGTTCGGCGGGGTAGGGCGGGTTTATACAATTTGTTGATGGGTGTCAAAAATTTTGGTGAACCCGCCCCTACGGGCATGGTAAATGTTGGATAAAATTTCTGGTAAAATATTCCTCTAAATTTGTAGGGGCGGGTTTTACCGATCAATTCTCCCACCCACAGATGATTCTTGTAAACCCGCCCGCACCCAACCAATAACCCCGAAAAACCATCCCGGGCTAACCATAAAATTAATAGGACTTACGCAAAGCCTATATGTTATGAGTCAAGCGAAGCGAAGCATCGAGCGAGATCCTTCGCAACGCTCAGGATGACAGAAATACGTTATTTGTTGGTGGGGGTAGGGCGGATTTAGATAATTTGTCGATCGCCCTCAAAGATTTAGGCTCACCCGCCCCTACAAAATATTCCTCTAAATTTGTAGGGGCGGGTTTTACCAATAAATTATGGCACCCACAGATGATTCTTGTAAACCCGCCCCCACCCAACTTTATTGATTTTACTACGGGCGATCGCCCCAGTTGTGCTTCACTGTTTGCGGCTTTGGGGGCGATCGTGTAAATAATTGTTACAAAAGCTGGAATTATGCATAAAAACAGACGGCTATTTCCGAAATGTATATAGAGACTTAAATTTAGGGTGTAAGAAGCTATGAAGTTTATATCAGAGGATGCAGCAGGCGATCGCGATCGCAAAGCAGGCGGCAGCAATAGTCAAGCTAAGTCAAATCAGAAGCTGGAAACAGATATGTCATCAGCGCCAGAAAGCAGAGAGAATCAGATTAATCAGGTTTTGANNTTTTGATAAAATCGAGGACATTTTGTGTGAAACTTGGAAGGAAACAGGGTTTGGCAAGGTGACTATTGAGAGTGAGAGGAGAGAACATGGTAAAGGTAAAATTCAAGTGACTGTGAAAGGTTCTACTTTTTATCGGTATCACATTTCTGAGGAAGATGTTCGGGAGTGGAATTCAAAGGAATAAGTGCGATCGGCGGGGTTAGGGCGGGTTTAGATAATTTGTTGACGGGTGTCAAAGATTTGGGCGAACCCTTCGACTACGCTCAGGGCATCGCCCGCCCCTACAGGTCTGGTAAAATATTCCTATAAATTTGTAGGGGCGGGTTCACCGATGATTTTCGTCACCCACAGATAATCCTTATAAACCCGCCCCACCCAACCATGAAACTTCCTAAAAAAGATAAGCGGAGGTATTGACAGCTTAAATTCAATCGTGTAGATTATTTGTACGTCGGGTAAAGTACCCGCAATGATATACTCTGTACAGCCTCAATGGGCGGCAGCATCATTGTTTAAACAACTAAATATTAGGTAACAACCTAGCTTGAGATATGAGGGTTCAATCCCCACGGGGCTGGTGAAAGGGCAAGCGCGATCGCTTTGATTGCATTTGTCACTTCTCCGGCTCTTTGTGTTTTTTGGCAACAATTCGTTAAACAGCTATTCAAGGATTTTTCTTATGAAGACAATTTCTTTTTTCTCACTTGTAATTGGCACATCAACTACTGTGTTTCTTGCTACACCAGCGTTTGCAGATTGGGCGGCGATCGCTTACTCCAGAACTTCTGGCAGACATGGTGCTGTAGCAGAACGAAGCACAAGTCAAGAGGCCGCTAAGTCAGCAATAAATACCTGTGGTAAGGCCGACTGCGAAGTTATCGCGATAGATAACACAGCTTGCATTGCCGTTGCAGCAGACAGGAACGGAACTGTAGGAGCAGCAAGCCATCCTAAATGGGCTAGCGATGCGGCAAAAATGGCTGTAAGCAATTGTAACAGGACTGCAAAAGGTTATTGCCAGGTGATCAGTTCAATTTGCTCAAACGGTGGAAGTAGCAGATAATTTCACCTCGCCTCAGCCTTGTCAAGGTGTAGTATTTAGTGCAATTAAATACTACATTCTTGACTGGAGCAATCAAGTTTTATCGGAGATATGGATAAATTTTCATATCCTATGTTTATTCTGGATAGGGATAAAATCATCGTCTTTAATTTGGGTTGTTTTAGAGAGGACAGAAACATGGGCATGGTGCTAACAGCTTTGGCGGGAACTTTGATTGCTTCAGCTATTGTTTTGATAATTGCATTCAAAATTACTTTTCCTTATTTTTACTGGAGGGATGATTGTCTGGGAATTATTAGTTGGCTCAGTGTTGGCTCGACAATTCTCTATTGGGTTATTGAATTATACATGAAATATCAATTATCCAATTTTCAAGTCGATCCCGATAACTCTCTAAGTGCAGAAGATCAATTTGCAGTTGCGTTATGGGCGACCAGTATAAGCGCATCGGTTTTATTTATCATAATTGCAACGGTTCCTTTTTGGGTTTTGATTGTAACAATGTCAATCATAAATAGACCACCAACTTTCAAAGACTTGATAGTTGTTTTATTTAGGGTTTTGATTATAGCAACTATCTTGGGTGTGTCTTTACGTTTTGTATCTGGTTTCACGACTAAGTTGGTTGAAGATTATTTTCGCCCTAAGAGCAATTCTATGAATGCTCCTGCTCAAATAGCTCAATTACCATTTAGTTTTGTTAATACAAACCTGATGAAATATTGAGAAATGTCGTCTGCTGGTTCATCAATTGATTCTGTCACCTACAGATAATCTTTCTAAACCCGTTATGTTTTTTTGCAAACAATTAGTTTTTTTGAGGAAATAAAGACATGGCTAACACGAATAACAACATACAAGTATCCATTAATGCCCCGCGTGGCATCCGCCCTAACAAAATAGGCCAGGTGACTGTTACCTATAAAAATGTGGGTCAAACAGATGCCGTTGCTCCTTTAATTTCATTGTCAGCGACAGGAGCCCAATTACAGTCAGCTAGTGGCGGATTTGCGGACAATATACAGTTTTTGGGCATCAACAACCAAGGTGCTGCTGGTATTTTGGCGCCGGGAGCTAGTAGTAGTTTTAAAGTATCTTTTCAACCAACGGTAGAGGCAAATACTGATATTAACTTTAGTGCCGGGATTGTAGCAGAAAATGCGCCGATTGATTGGAATAGCATCAAAAATAATGCTCGTCCTGATAGCGTACCCGCCGATGCTTGGGATGTTATTTGGAATAATTTTACAGGTTCAGTTGGCAATACAGCAGGTCAATATCAGGCAGTTCTAGCTGATAACGCTACCCATCTCAGTCAGTTAGGGGATTATAGTAACGATGTTTCTCGGTTACTGGTATTTGAACTAGAACAAGCTGGCAATTATGGAAGCATAGCTCAACGCTACAATCAGGGTTTCCTCGGTCGCGGTTCGACTTTTCCTTTTGACATTACAGCAACAGAAAATAGTGATGGTAATGTAACGGTGAACTCCTCTGGTAGTTTACGATTATTTCGCAAGCAAGCCGATGGAACTTATTTGAACCAACCCGGAGATAAGGCAACTTTAACTAAGGTAGGAAATACATTTCAACTACGGGGACAAGGGGGTGGTTTGGTTGCCTTTCGAGCCGATGGCAAGCTGGATTTTATTGAAGATACTAACAGCAATCGCATCACAGCGACTTACACGGGAAACCAGCTAACTCGGATTAATTCTACTAACGGCGATAACCTGAGTTTGAGCTACAATTCTCAAAGCCGGATTAGCCAAGTTGTTGACCAAGCGGGAAGAACCACGACCTACAGCTATGACCCCACTGGTGAACTACTTCTCAGCATCACCGATCCTCAAGGCACAACTAGCTATACCTACAATGCGGCTAAAGCTCTTACCTCTGTGACTTTTGCCGATGGTACGCAAATATTATATGACTATGATGCTCAAGGACGGGTGATCAAACAAAGTCTCAATGGTGATGCTGAGGCGATTACTTTTGAGTATGATTCTGCGGGTGGAGTCACGGGAATTGATGCAACGGGAGCTAAGGCAAAACTACTGTTAAATGATATAGGTCAAATTGGTCAGTTACAAGATGCTCTCGGTCGTAACTTACAGCTTAAATATGATGCCGATGGCAACCTAATTCAGCAGATTGCACCAGGGAATATTAGCTCTAATTTCACTTATGATGAGCAGAGTAATCTCATTAATCAAGTTGACCCTCTTGGTAATTCAGTTGATTTTACTTACGATCCTACCTTTAACCAAGTGCAGAGCGTCAGCGATCAGCGCGGTAATGTTACTGGTTACAACTACGATGATAAAGGTAATCTGGTAGAAATCCAGTATGTTCCCAGCAGCGATGAGCAGTTGAATTACCCTATTGGTAATTTAAACGGTTTAGTCAGCAATCGTACTTTCGGACGGTTGGATAGTTTAAGCAACAGCACGGGCACGAATCCAACTGTTAGTTACTATGATAAAAATGGCAAGCTAATAACGAGCAAAGTTGCCTATACTAACGAGAGTATTAAAGAGCAGTTCAATTACGATTCGCAGGGTAATTTAGTTAAGTATGTCAACCGTCGCGGTCAGGGAATTGAATACACTTATGATGACCGAGAACGGCTGATCAAACAGAGTAACCCTGATGGTTCCCAAATCAATTTTACTTACGACCAACGTGACAATCTGATTTCTACTACTGATGCTAAAGGTACGATTACTCAAGAGTTTGACTCTGCTGACCGACTGACAAAAATTACTTACCCCACTGGTCAGTTTTTGCAGTACACCTACGATGCGGGAGGTCGTCGCACTCGCATGGTCGATCGAGATGGTTTTGCGGTTAACTATGGTTATGATTCAGTCGGGAGATTGGCGGGACTGGCTGATAGCAACGGTCAAAAAATTGCTGGTTATACCTATGACAATTTAGGTCGTTTGAGTCGGGAAGATAACGGCAATGGCACTTACACAACTTATGGTTATGATGCGGCTGGGCAACTGCTGAATATCGTTAATTACGCACCAAATGCTTCAGTTAATTCGCGTTTTGACTATACCTATGACCAGCTAGGTCGGCGTACCAGCATGACGACGTTGGAAGGCACGTCTCAGTATGGGTACGATGCCAATGGTCAGCTAATTTCTGTTACTTTGCCGGATAATCGAACCATTCAGTATCAATACGATGCTGCGGGAAATCGGATTGCTGTTACTGATAATGGGGTTGCTACGTCTTATGAAACGAACAGTCTGAATCAGTACACGGCGGTAGGTAAGGGAAACTACACTTATGATGCTGATGGGAATCTGATTTCTAAGACTGAGGGGGGTAAGACATCGACTTACACTTACGATGCTGAGAATCGTCTAGTGGGTGTTGTTACGCCTGACGGGATTTGGACTTATGACTATGATGCTTTTGGCAACCGCATTGCCAGCACTAAAAACGGTCAACGGACTGAATATTTACTCGATCCAAGTGGTTTTGGCAATGTGGTGGGTGAGTACAGCAATGGTAATTTAATTGCTCGTTACACACATGGATTAGGGCTGGAAAGTCGCGTTGATGCTACTAATACGACAGCTTATTATGATTTTGATGCGATCGGATCGACGGCAGGATTAACAGGAGGAAATGGCAGCTATGTTAACCGTTATAGCTATCTGCCTTTTGGTGAAGATTTAAACAAAGTTGAGGCAGTTTCTAACCCCTTTGAGTTTGTTGGACAGTTTGGGGTGATGGATGAGGGGAATAGTCTTGATTTTATGCGGGCGAGGTACTACGAATCATCGGAAGGTCGGTTTATTAACCCCGATCCAATTGGTCAAGCAGGTGGTTTGAATTTATATGCGTATGTAGTAAATGACCCAATCAGTTTGGTCGATATTACTGGAAGAAACTGGTGGAAGGTTGTTAAAGATTATGCGAATAAAATTCCGAGCTCAACCACAAATAAAATAGAGAAGGCTAAGGAAAGTGCAAAAGTTGACAAGATTGGTGAAAATCAAGTAAAAGATTCATTTAAGACCAAGCAAGTAGGAGAGGATGTAAACAATTTCAATCCTTGGAATAAAACCCAAGATCCTGATCCAAAAAATGAATCGATTGCGAAGCGGGTGATCAAAGAAGAAGATGGTGGAGTAAGTGATTTAGTATCACTAGGAGGATTATTACTAGCTGCGGGAGGAGTGCTTTTAGATGTATTAGCAGTTGCTACCTTATTCACACCTATACCAGGCGATGAGGCACTATTCGTCGCAAGGTTTGGCTCCAGACTACTTCAGTTGTTAAAAAACTTAGATAAGATTCGGAATTTTCTGGATAAGCTAGAATTTTTGAATTCTGTAAAAGATGTTATCACCAGCATATTCCCACCCCCTCCACCCCATCCAGAAAACAGCGCCAGTACCTTCAACGACCCCCGCATAGTAACTTTCGACAAACAATATCACGACTTCCAAGCCGCCGGAGAATTTACCTTAATCGAGTCAACAAGTGGCGACCTAAAAATCCAAGTTCGACAACAACCAGTTGGTAACGACCCGCGCAATAATGTTTCCGACAACACCGCCGTAAGTACAATTATCGGTGGAAAACGCATCGGAATTTACTTAGATCAAGGACTTTTAATAGATGGAGTTCCTACTGAAATTTCCGATCTTGACTCCCTCGCCGTCGGAGATGGTCGCATCTACCGCGAAGGCAAAACTTATACCATAGTCTATCCCACAGGAGATCAACTCGTTGCCAAGGTAAGTACAAGTCGCGTCAACATTAATGTTTTCCTAACCGATGAACGAGAAGGTCAAATTACCGGACTACTCGGCAACTTGAACAAAAACCCTAAAGATGACCTAATTAAGCGCGACGGAACAGTATTGACAGAACCCGTTGCTACCAGTCAACTTTATGGCGAATATGCTGATAGCTGGCGAGTCAATCAAGCTGAATCCTTTTTCGACTACAATCCTGGCGAAAACACCAACACCTTTACCCTGCAAAATTACCCCCGCCAGAAAGTTAAAATCTCCGACTTAAACCCCGCCGATGTTGCAAAAGCCGAACAACTAATAGGCGATCGCATCAAAAATCCCACCACCCGCGAAGCTGCTATCATCGACCTCGTACTCACTGACTTCGATCCTGACATTCTTGAAGCAGCAATCAACGCACCAGATCCAGATAGCGTACTTGCGATCGCATCCCCATTCACCGCCAACAGCGACTTTTCCACCACCACCGTCAACACAGCCACAAAAATAGATATCCTCGCCAACGATACCACAGAAAAAGACCCCCTCTCCATCAAAGAATTCAACACAAAATCCGTTGCCGGAGGCACGATTACCCTTGACAACAACAACACCCCAGACGATAAAAGCGACGACAAACTCACCTACACCCCACCCCCAGACTTCACCGGCACCGATAAATTTAACTACCTCCTAACAGACGGCAAACAAATACAAGCCGCCACCGTTAATATCAACATCAACAGCCTCAAACTTGACGACCTTTCCGGCAATAACGGCTTCGTCCTCAACGGCACAGAAGCAGGTAACTTCTCAGGAGTTGCTGTCAGCAAAACCGGAGATATCAACGGCGACAAAATTGATGATATCATTGTCGGCTCGTTCGGTGCCGACCCCAATAACGTCAACGCCGCAGGCAAAAGTCAAGTCATCTTTGGCACTCAAAAATTCCCCGCCAGCGCCAATCTTTCCCAACTCAACGGTCAAAATGGTTTCACCCTCAATGGCACCGATGCCGAAGGTTTCAGTGGCGGAACAGTCAGCAGTGCGGGAGATATCAACGGCGACGGCATCAAAGACTTTATTATTGGTGCCTTCGGTGCCACTGTCAACGGTCAAAACAATGCCGGAAAAACTTACATTGTCTTCGGCACAAACCAAGGATTTCCTGCTAACTTCAACCTCGCTAATTTGAACGGAAATAATGGTTTTGCCGTCACAGGAACCAACACCTTTGACTACGCAGGCCTCTTTGCTACAGGAATTAGCGATATTAATGGCGATCGCATTGACGACATACTCATCAGCGCACCAGGCCCCCTCGGTGGCACACCCGGTAAAAGCTACGTCATCTACGGCCGCACCACAGGTTTTTCTCCTAACTTAAACCTAGCTGAAATTAACAACAACGGCTTTGTAATTAACGGCATCGACGGCAATTCTAGCGGTACTGCCAGCAGCGGCGACATCAACGGTGACGGCATTCCCGACCTCGTAATTGGTGCAGATGGTGGCACTACCAACGGCGGCATTAATGCAGGCAAAACTTACGTTATATTCGGCTTGCCAGGAGGATTTACTGGCAGCGTTAACGTCCCAGAATTAAATGGAACTACCGGATTTGTCATCGCCGGTCTCAATGCCGAAGAACGTTCTGGAATCGCCCTCACCGCCACAGGAGATATCAACGGTGACGGCAATAAAGACATCGTAATTGGCGCTCCCGGTGCAACAGTTGGCGACAAAATTAACGCAGGCAAAACCTACGTGATTTTTGGCAAAAAAGAGGCATTTCCTGTCATTGTCAACCCCGCCGAATTGAACGGCACTAACGGCTTTACAATTTCCGGTTTCGATGCCGAAGGCTCGGCCGGAAATGCCGTTAGCTATGCCGGAGATATCAACAAAGATGGCTTTGACGATTTGTTAATAGGAGCATCCGGCGCAAACTCTGACAGCAAAAACAATGCAGGCAAAACATTTATTGTTTTTGGTGGCAAGCAATTGCCAGCTAATTTCAGCTTAGGAGAAGCCAACGGTAAGAATGCCTTAGTTTTAAATGGAGTAGAAACCGATGGTTTAGTTGGCACTGCTGTCAGCGGTGCGGGAGATGTTAACGGCGATGGCATTGATGATATAATTGTTGGCGCACCTGGCAGTTTATTTCAGGATTCTCCTGGCAAAAGTTATGCCGTTTTTGGTAGCCGAGGTTTCGGTTTTGCTAACCCGAATAATGGCTTGCAAGGCACGGTTCAAGATGACATTCTCAACGGCACCGCAGGAGATGATAGCATTTCTGGTCAACAAGGAAATGATAAAATCTTTGGCAATTCAGGTCAAGATGTGTTATCTGGGAATCAAAATGATGACTACTTAGACGGTGAAAAAGGGCAAGATATCTTAATAGGTGGAGATGGGAATGATACGCTTTTTGGTGGCCTTGGTAAGGATTTACTTACAGGCGAAAGTGGTAACGATGTCCTCACCGGAGTTGACATCAATGCTATTAACCCCGGAATTGAGGAAATTGACACCTTGACGGGTGGAGGTGGCAGCGATATTTTCGTTTTGGGAGATGTCAATAACACTTACTACGATAATCTCGATAGCGACTACGCGCTGATTACTGATTTTAATGCCAGTGAAGATAGTATCCAATTGCATGGTAAAGCCGATGATTATCTGCTAGTTCCTTTCTCGCAAGTTAACGAAACTGGTACGGCAATTTACCGCAAGGCGGCTCAAAATGAATTAATTAGCATTCTCCAAGGAGGTTCAAATTTGAGCTTGAATGGTAATTATTTCAAATTTGTAGGGGCGGGTTAACCGATCGATTCTGTCACCCACAGATAATCCCGATAAACCCGCCCCCACCCAACCGTGAAACTTGCTACAACAATCCACGCGATCGGGTTTTTCCCTCCACGTTTATCTGGGGTAAAAGAAGCGCGATCGGTTTAGATCAATGTGGGGGCGATCGCGTTGGTCACGAAAATATCGCGATCGCTATTGGTTGGTGGGGTTGGGGCGGGTTTTTATAATTTGTCGATGGGTGTCAAATATCTAGGCGAACCCGCCCCTACAGGATTAACGAATTGTAGGGGCGGGTTCACCCATCAATTCTGTCACCCACAGATAATCCCGATAAACCCGCCCCCACCCAACCGTGAAACTGGCTACCACAATGCACCTAATCGCGTTTTTCCATCCACGTTTATCTGCGGTAAAAAAAGAGCGATCGCCTTTCTGGAGGAGAAGGGCGATCGCCTTTATTTATCTTGCCCTAAAAACTGGCATAATGTTTAGCGATTAACTCTCTAACTAACGGTAATAACTCAAAAGTAATTTTGACAAACGCTACTTTCTGGGATATAATTAAAGTGTTCCCGTCCCTTTGCCACAATTTTAATGTCTGCTTATGCCCAAAAAGATTCGAGAACTCAAAAGCCTGCTGCTAAAANNTTCGGCAAAAGGCAGTCATACCAGATGGGTTCATCCTTTACTACCTAATGAACCAATTACCATTGCTGGAAATGACGGCGATGATGCGAAACTTTATTTAGAGAGAGAAGTTAACCGAAAACTAGGAATATTGAAAGCAATTGAACAAGAGGACTCTGAATTATGAAATTACCTTATATCATCGTTATTCAATGGTCTGATGAAGACAACTGCTACCTAGTTAACTTACCTGATTTTCCATCCCAGCAGTTCCACACTCACGGAGATACCTACGAAGAAGCTTTGAAGAATGCAGTAGAGGTATTAGAGCTTTTAGTTGAAGAATACCAGGTAGACGGTAAATCTCTTCCAAAGCCTAAAACTATAGCAGAAAAATTCCTATTTGCTTGATACAGAGGTTTGAAGCGATCGCCCTTCTCCCCTCGACGTTAATCTGCGGTAAAAAAAAGAGCGATCGCCTGATAAA
>DMYK01000471.1 GCA_003483675.1 Microcoleaceae cyanobacterium UBA11344 | reverse complement strand
GCTCAGGATGACGTAATCTCCAGGCTCAAGATGACGTAATTTCCAGGCTCAGGATGACGGAATTTCGTTACAGTGCGCGTCCATAAAAACGAGATCGATCCATCCCCGTAGGGACTAGGCAATGCCTGGTCCCTACAGCACTTCATAAACCTGGGATACGCTGTATTTTACCTGTCAAAATTCATATTCAAGTTCTCCCGTAACAATTTTATCTGTCACTAATTTCCTGTACAACTCCATTTCTTGAAAACTCACTTTTCCGTCCGCTAATACCGCTATTTTAATGTCTTCCATTTCTTGCTTGGATATCTTACCGTCAGCCGCAGCCCGATCGATCCTAATTTTGAGCTTGTCTAGTTGCCGAATTTCTTCCGGCGTTGGTTCTTGAGCATTTGGTCGCGAAACTAACATAGTTCAGTTCCCTCCTAAATTTTGACCTCGATCCTGTACTATTCTGCTGCACAATATCTTGTCAACTAAAAGATACAAATCTTGACAAAAGTGAAAATGCGCTACAGCAAACCCTACTTAACTAAGTCCCAAATCCGTGCCGCCGTCAACTCCTCTACATTCCTGAAAACTGCGATCGCACCAGCATTGATCAGCGCAGCAGCATAAGCCTCACACCGCACAGCATCATTCAAAACATGAGGTGGCAAAATTCCCATCCCCAGCCAAACCCGCGACGGTTGCAGTTGCCGCGCTTTGACAACCGTGTAAATATCAGCAACCGTATCTCCAGCATAAATCACAGGCAAATTTTTTGCTAAACCCTGGAGGTTTTCCAACTGTTCGATGGCGGCAAACAGTCCAGTCGGATCGGGTTTTCCCGGTGCATCTTCCATCGCCACCAACACAGGCTGATTCAAGCCAAGTTTCCCAACCAAAACATAAGCAGCCTCATCTCGCATCGCGCCGCTAAAAAAGCCCCAAGCAACTCCCCCGACTGTTAAACTTTCCAGATAAGCCGGACTTAACAGCAGCGGTTCGTCACAAATGTAACCAGTCCAATTTTGGTCGTCGGGCCCGCGATAGCGACTTTGGAAAAAACTCACTAACTCGTCATAGTTGAGAGCGAGTTCGCTACGATTCCAGCCAATCCCCTCAAAATAACGGCAAACTAACTCGAAAGACGCTTGCCAGTCATTATTCCACACTCCCTCAGACTTCAGAGAGTCGATCTCGATCGCACTAGGGCGAAAAGCACCTCCGGTGTAATACTCCACCGCATCGGCGATCGCCCGCCTGTAAGAACCGGACACATCCCTCACCACACCGTCAATGTCAAAGACTAAAATCGCTCTGTCTACCGTCATCACTTCCCAATCCGCAGTTAACAGTCCACACTTATCACTCCGCATTTTAACTGACCGAAAGCATCCAAGGTACAAAGCCCCCGGATTCCTCAGCCGTCGGAATCCAAAATCCAAAATCGCAAATCCAAAATCGAAACAGTGTGCTAAACTTAACGATTGTAGAAATTTTTAACAAGTTCGATCGTAACCCTGGAGGTTTGCTTGTCCAAGTTCATCTTAAAAGTTCTCTGGCTAGAAGAGAATGTTGCCCTTGCCGTTGACCAAGTTGTCGGCAAAGGAACTAGCCCGCTGACATCTTACTTTTTCTGGCCCCGCAAAGATGCGTGGGAAGATCTCAAAAACGAACTCGAAGCCAAACACTGGATTGCCGACAACGATCGCGTCGAAGTCCTCAACCAAGCCACAGAAGTAATTAACTACTGGCAAGAAGAAGGCAGACGACGCCCGATGGGTGAAGCTCAGTTAAAATTCCCCCAAGTGACTTTTACCGGCAGCAACTAAACCCAGCTTAGGGGAAATAGTGCGCGAGTTTTGAGTGAGCGAGTCAGCGAGTTTTGGGCTGGGTACTATTTCTCTATCAGTAATGGCGAATAGTTTTGAGTTGGGAATTTTAAACTGAATACTAATAGTTTTGAGTTGGAATTGGATACTTTTTCTCGATCGGAATAGAGAACAGTTTAGAGTTTTTAATTGTGAACTATTTAACTGAAAACTCGCTCACTTAAAACTCAAAACTTTCAATCTTCATCCTTCCTTGAAAAAGCTGCGGAATCTATGGGCGCCGAAAGTACAATCAACGAAACCAAGCAGCTACCGCTGGTAGTAAATCCCGACATCCTCCAGCAAGCTATCCTCTACAAAATTAATACTCGAATTACCGCTCGCGGAGAATTAGTTTTCCCCTGCGTTCCAGAGCTGCTCAACCACTATCTCAAGTCGATAGAACAGCTATTTAGCACTCTCGACCGACCATTACCAGCAGAACGAAGAGAGGAACTCAGTAAGCTTTTAGCCACCAAATTAGAACAAGGATATCGCACTTCCACAGCTTCGATGCTGATCCTGCAATACGAATCAGTTCAGCCGCCGGAAACCGGTTTAGCTTGCAAAGTGATAGTTACTACTTCAACAGTTGGAGAGCAGTATAAAAGTTGGGTAGACACCAGAGAACCTCCTCTCTTTGGCTCTCATCCAGATGCAAAATTGATCGCAATCGCGACTAAATTGGGCAATCCTCACCAAGTGCGGATTTTGGATGTGGGAGCTGGTACGGGCCGCAATACTTTACCTTTGGCGAGATTGGGATATTCTGTAGATGCGATCGAACTAACCCCCACTTTTGCAGAACAATTGCAGGCCTCTGCAACCGCCGAAAAATTGCCCGTGACAGTAACTCAAGGCGACATACTCGACCCCTTAGTGCGGATGAAGCCGGCCCGCTACCAACTCGCAGTTGCAGCCGAAGTCATCTCTCATTTTCGAGACAGCGACGAAGTTCGGCTTTTCCTAGCCAAAATGTGCGATTCCCTCTGTCCCGGAGGTGTGTTGCTGTTCAGCATATTTTTAGCCGTCGGCGACTACCAGCCAGATGCCCTCGTGCGACAAGTCGCCCAACTTTCCTGGTCTACTTTATTTACAACCCAAGAACTTGCCGCCGCAATGGAAGGTTTGCCCTTAGTCCAAATATCCGATGAATTGGTGTTTGAGTACGAACGCCATCACCTACCGGCAGGAGCCTGGCCACCTACGCCCTGGTTTTCCAGTTGGGCCACCGGTAGAGATGTCTTCCCGATCGCCAATGGACGCCCTCCGATGGAATTACGCTGGATTTTGTG
>DMYK01000474.1 GCA_003483675.1 Microcoleaceae cyanobacterium UBA11344 | reverse complement strand
TTAGTAATTAACAACGAACGGTTAGTAGTTAGCCGACAGTATGAGATTAAATTTGCTGTCAAAGATACGGGAATTGGTATTCCCCCAGATAGGATGGATCGGCTGTTTAAAGCTTTTTCGCAAGTGGATGCTTCGACGACGCGACATTACGGTGGGACGGGTTTGGGACTGGCTATTAGTCAGCGTTTGAGCGATCTGATGGGCGGTAAAATGTGGGTGGTGAGTCAGGTGGCTCAGGGCAGTGCCAATTCCGAGGCAGCAAGTGCGATCGCCCAAAGTACAGCGGGAAAGCCACCCGCAGAGTTTGCAGAGCCGTCGCTATCGGGGTCTGGTTCGATTTTTTACTTCACAGTGATGGCTGAATCTATAGAGAGCATTACTGAGGAAAAACCGCCGGAGTTTGTCGCAGGAAAGCGTTTGTTAATTGTGGAGAATCATGCCATTAACAGGCAAGTTTTGATCGCCCAGGCAGAGTATTGGGGGATGATACCTATTACCGCAAGTTCGGCTGCTGAAGCTTTGGAAATAGTCAAACAAAACTCGGCGCTCGATTTGGCTATTTTGGCGATGAATCTATCAGATATGGATGGTGTCACCCTGGCTGTAGAAATTCGGAAATTTGAGCAGGGCAATTTTGCTGCGGGCGACGAGCAGAACCGTCGAGGGGCAAAAGTTAAAAGCGATCGCAAAGTTTCGCTGCCTTTGGTGTTGTTTACTTATTTGAGCAAGGCGGAAGTTTGGAAAAAACTTGAAACTACAGAAGTGCATTTTGCTGCTTTTCTAACTAAACCTCTAAAACAGTCGCAGTTTTATAATGTGCTCGTGCAAGTTTTTGGGTATGCTGCTGGCAAAAGTGGGCGGGGGGAAACTTCTCATGTGCCAACTTTGACTTCGGGATTGAAGTATTTTGAAAATTCTCAGGAACAACACCGCGTACAGCAGACACCTGCGGTTTTGAGGCAGATTGCGAGCAATTCTTCGGAACCCGATGCTGCTAATTCTGCTCAGATTCGGATTTTGCTGGCCGAGGATAATGTGGTGAATCAAAAAGTAGCTATACACTTGCTCGATCGGATTGGATATCGGGCCGATATTGCGGCTAATGGGTTGGAGGTTTTGGAAGCCTTGAAGCGTCAGTCTTACGATGTTGTGCTGATGGATGTGCAGATGCCCGAGATGGACGGGTTGGAAGCGACGCGCCGCATTTGTCGGGATTGGCCGGCTAATCAGAAGCCGACGATTATTGCGATGACTGCTAATGCGATGCAGGGCGATCGCGAAAAGTGTCTCGAAGCTGGTATGGATTATTACATTACTAAGCCTGTCCGCCGGGAAGAGCTGGCGATCGCTCTGAGCAAGTGTCAACCTCTGGATCTGAATGAATTGGCTACGGTTGCTGAACCGAAAAATGGAGAGGTTTCTGACAAATCAGAGAGTGCTGCTGCTGTATCTTCAAGGGAGCAACCAGGAGAAAATTCGCCTATTGATTTTCAAATTTTGCACAGTCTCCGCGAGCTTGATGATGAGGAAGACCCCGATTTTTTAGGGGAGTTGATTCAAATATATTTGTCGGATGCACCGCAGCATATAGCAATGATGAAGGAGGCTATTTCTCTGGGCGATGCTAACAGTTTGAAGCTGGCTTCTCACACCCTGAAGTCGAGCAGCGCTAATTTGGGCGCCCTGTCTTTTTCTGAAGTTTGCAAGGAGTTAGAATCTATGAGCCGCGCGGTGGTTGAGTCGCGAGGGGAACTGGTTTTTGATGCTGAAATAGCCCGCGATTGGCTGTTTGAAGCGGAAGTGGAATGGGCAAAGGTGCGGGTGGCTTTTGAACGGGAATTGGAGACTAGGAATTTGCCCGAGTCCGTTGGGTAATTCCCAATTCCCCAATTACCCATTACCAATTACCTATAACCTGTATAGCTATTTAATTTTCCCCTAAATATGCTTTACGAACTATTTCATTTGACTGCAAATCGCTAGCAGTACCGGTGACTACAACTTGACCAGTTTGGATGACATAGCCGCGGTGAGCAACACTTAAAGCCATACGCGCGTTTTGTTCTACGAGTAAAATAGTTGTACCTTGGGCGTTAATGTCGCGGACGATCGCAAAAATTTGACTGACTAACATCGGCGCTAAACCCATACTCGGTTCGTCCAATAATAACAGACGGGGGCGCGACATCAAAGCGCGGGCGATCGCCAACATTTGCTGTTCACCGCCGCTAAGAGTACCGCCTTTTTGACTAATTCTTTCTCGCAAACGGGGAAATAAATTCAATGCTTTTTCCATGTCTGATTTGATACCGAGAGTATCATTACGGAGATAAGCACCCATTTCTAGGTTTTCTTGTACTGTCATTCGCGGGAAAATTAGCCGCCCTTCTGGACTTTGAGAAATCCCCAAACGGACGATCGCCTCTGTAGACAGCGATTCCAAAGGCTTCCCTTCAAATAACACAGTACCTTGGCGCGGACGCAGCAGCCCTTGAATCGTGCGGAGAGTTGTAGTTTTCCCGGCCCCGTTGCTACCGATTAATGTCACAACTTCTCCCTGAGAGACTGTTAGCGACACTCCTTTGAGAGCGTGAATATTTCCGTAGTAGGTGTGAATGTCTTTGATTTCTAGCATAATTACTCTGGCTGGGCTAACTTTACATAAACTTTAAGAAAAACACGGAGATGTTGACTGTATCTTTACATAAACCTCTAAGTAAATAGATAGTATTAAGTAAGTCAGGGAAAGCAACCACTACTAATTCCAAAATTAACATTACAGGATTTACGCATTTCAACGTAATTATGTCATTCGCAAGGGAAGCGAAGAATCTCAGAGATGCTTCGCTGCACTCAGCATGACACATAGGCTTTCCGTAAGTCCTGATTACTTAAAATTTAGCAAATTTCAGGAGACTTAACGTGAAAATAAATCATGGTATTGGCTCGATCGCAGTTTTATTTGCAACTCCTTTAGTCACAGGCTTGAGTGTAGGCATTGCGCCCAGCAGTGCTGCGAT
>DMYK01000470.1:1726-3421 GCA_003483675.1 Microcoleaceae cyanobacterium UBA11344 | reverse complement strand
AATTTTGCTGTTGCTTACAATGATGCAGATTACGGATATCGGCTGTTAGAAAAGGGCTACCGATGCGTATACTGTCCCGATGCGGAACTGTTACATAAAGAGGGAACTTCTCGCGGTTTTGATGACAATCCTAGAGAAGTAGCAGCATTTCGGCGCAAGTATGCGGGTAAAAATGACAGATTTTACAGTCCTCACTTGTCTCTAGAAGATGAGTATTTTCATATTCAACCAGTACGGTTTTTTATGAAGGAAGAGGGAAGTTCGGCAACGGATTTTGTAACGGATGTAACGGATGGATGGAAGAAGGAAGAACTAAAATTTGGTGATTGTGGTTCTTTGATATCAGCAAAAAATCATATTTATCCTATCAAAGTTTTGATGTGTAGCAATTCCCTTGATTTTACTGGTGCGCCACTACATCAGTATGAAATCGCGGTAAAATTAGCTGCTTTGGGCGTGATTAAGCCGATCGCATTTTGCGTTTCTGATGGACCACTGCGACAGGCTTACGAACAACAGGGAATTGAAGTAATTATTCACGATAATCCTCTCGAACACATCTACCAGCGCGATGCTTACGATGAAGCTATCCGTAGTTTTAGCCAGGAAATTAAAAGTTATCAAGTAGATGCAATTTATGCCAATACTTTAGAAAACTTTTTTGTGGTTGATGCGGCGCATCAATTAGGAATTCCTACAGTGTGGAACGTCCATGAAAGCGAACCTTGGCAAACTTATTTTAACAGATTTGGTGCGGAGATTGCGGCGAGAGCTTTAGAGTGTTTTCGCTTTCCTTACAAGGTAATTTTTGTGGCAGATGCAACGCGGGACAGATATTTGCCGCTCAACAGCCACCACAATTTTACAGTGATTCACAATGGCTTAGATTTGAGTCGATTGGACAAGTCGGAGAATTCTGAATTGGCTAGAAATAGTCTCGGTGTTGATGCGTCAGATGTGGTATTTTTGGTGCTGGGAACAGTATGTGAAAGAAAAGGTCAACAGGATTTAGTCAAGGCGCTTGCTCTTTTGTCTGAAAAATGGCACGATCGCATTAGGTGTTTTATTGTAGGCGATCGACCGAGTATTTACAGCAATCAATTAGCCGATTTGGTGGGCGAATTGCCCGAAAAATTGCAGAAAAGGGTGACAGTTGTCCCGGAAACACCGGAGACTGGAAAATATTACCAAGCCGCAGATATTTTTGTTTGCACTTCTCGGATCGAAAGTTTTCCCAGAGTGATTTTAGAGGCGATGGCTTGCGATTTGCCAATTATTACAACGCCGGTTTTTGGGATTAGAGAACAAGTGAAGCCGGGAATTAACGGTTTATTTTACACTCCCGATCGCCCAGAAGAACTAGCGGCAGCATTGAATACTTTATTGGAGGATGGATCTTTGCGGGATTTGTTAGCAGATAATGCTAAATATGTGTTAGAGTCATTGAATACTTTTGCAGAAATGACTCAAGGTTATGGTCAAATTTTTAGAGAAGCTTATTTTACTAATAAAAAGTAATCGTTCAAGATTAAATGGTAAAAAAGTATGGGGTAAAATTTCGAGCATCGTGGAAGAGAACACCTCAAATGAATTAACAGCTAAAAATTACTGGGAGACTAACCCAAGAGCCGCCATTGGGAAGCAGGGTTACTGGTTGTCTAATCCGATTATAGAAAAAACTATAAACCATCGGCT
>DMYK01000470.1:1032-1535 GCA_003483675.1 Microcoleaceae cyanobacterium UBA11344 | reverse complement strand
ATTTTTATCAAGATGACTTTAATTTATTTACGATTGATGATAGTAAAAAATACGATGTAATTTTTTGCTCTGGTTCCCTGCATCACGTCAGAGAAATAGAACGATGTTTATCAATTGTTCGGAAATGTTTAAAACCCGATGGATATTTTATTGTCAATGAATACATAGGAGATTGCTACAATATATATAATCAAAATCAAGAGGATTTGATTAATCGCATTTACCAATGTTTTCACGACACGCTAAAGTCGGGAACAACTGAAAAATTTTCGAGTCCAAGTATTGAGGAAGTATTGGCGAGAGATTCTTCAGAAGCAGTCCGGTCAAAGCTGATACTTCCGTTTTTAGAATTCTACTTTGATGTGGAAGTCTTGAATCCGGCCGGTGGGGGGTTGCTTCATGAACTTTACCCTTTCTTAGATCACGATCGACTTTCCGACGGAGAACCCAAGAGTGAAACAATAATCAAGTTATTGCTTGAGATTGAAACAATCTTAATGGAG
>DMYK01000470.1:0-1010 GCA_003483675.1 Microcoleaceae cyanobacterium UBA11344 | reverse complement strand
AATGGAAATAATACCGCCTAAAATAGACTACGAAGCAGCTTGGGATAGCTACGCCCAACAGTGGCAAAAAACTAATCCCAAACTCGCCCATATTGGCGATGAATGGATCGGAAAAGGTGCTGGTGCGGCTAACTCGCTATCAGAATATGAAGCACTGATAGAACAGGAATTTATCGCACCGTATATCAAACCAGAACATACGGTTTTGGAAATTGGCATCGGCGGTGGCAAAACCGGTTCGTTGTTGCTTAAATATTGCGATCGCCTAATTTGTGCTGACATTTCCAGTCAAATGCTGCAAGCTGCGCGATCGCGCTTGGGAGACGATCGAGTTTCCTATGTAAAACTCGACGGTTTAACATTAGATGGTATCGCCCCAGAATCTGCTGATGTCTGCTTTTGTTACGATACAATGGTGCACGTAGAGCCGGTGGATATATTCAACTACCTAACCCGAATTCCGAAACTGCTGCGGGGCGATCGCATTTGCGTATTTCACCACGGGAATATTCTCAGCGAATTAGGTTGGCAGAAATTCGCCAGCGAGTGGGATAAAAACTTACTCGGAAGCAGAGACGGGACTGCATTTTCAACTATGACTGATACAATTATGGAACAATTTCTCAAGCATTTAAACTATGAAATCATCCTGAAAAACACATCTTCAGTACCGCGAGATTGCGTCTGGATCTGCAAAGCACCAACCCCCAATGAATAAAACCAAAGCTTTTTAGCCGCATCTAAATATTTGATTCCTACTAACAACAGACAACAGACAACAGACAACAGTCAACAGTCAACAGACAACAGTCAATGAAAGCACTATTTCTCCATCCAAACTTCCCCGCCCAATACCGCCACATTATCACTGCTTTAGGCGCAGATCCCAAAAACCAAGTAGTTTTTGGAACTAAAAACGAGCGCCCAGAATGGAACATTCCCGGTGTTCGCAAAGCAGCATTTACACCCAGCCGAGAACCCAACCCTCAGACTCACCAATACGTTCGCCC
>DMYK01000176.1:3411-6198 GCA_003483675.1 Microcoleaceae cyanobacterium UBA11344 | reverse complement strand
TTGGGTGGAAATTATGGCGGCTACAGCACCAGATTCGATCGCACTTTGCCAAAAATCTCCCCCATCTACCCGCGTTCCCGGCATTCCCAAAAATAAATCCCCCGATTGACAAGCATGGGAATTAGTCGATAAACCCTTGACTTCAGCGTCGAGGGCGGGATGTTTGGCATCAAAGGAAATGCTGGGAACCGCTGCTAATAATTCTCTCAATTTCATCTGAAAAACTCCTCACTTGGATGTCTTGAATCTATTCTGACTGATCTGTTTGCAAATATTTCTGTAACAGTTGCTTCAATTGAGCGACTGTGCAGCGGGGAGAAGGGCGTGGCAACAATTCTTCAGGGGAGAATACAGCATCGCCGGCAGAATTTATGCCCTCTTGTTGCACTTTAGACAAAACTGGCACTTCGTACTGGTAAGCTTGAAACCAGTCATCGCGATCGGTAATGTCTCGCACTTCTAGTTGAAATTTGAGGCTTTCAATCTGTTCGAGTTTTTCTTGCAGCCCTTCGCACAGGTGGCATCCGGGTTTACTGTACAAAATCAATCGCATCATCTGGTAAAATTACACTCGATATTCAATGCTCAAACTTCCTATCATAAGTTAGGGAACCCGACTTGGCAAGACGCAAGCCGTGCCATCATTGACCTCAATGCGCGATCGATGTTATCTTAGCATTGACGGCGAACCGATTATGGTAATTTGCCATCTCCATGTAAATACAAGTCGATTGCTCCAGACACTCAGTTAGTAAAAAATGCAAATAACGCCTGAAATATCTGGAAGAATTAAATTACTACGTCTGCCCATAATTATTGGCATTGTTACTATTCACTCGTCTATAGAATCTGTGGGATATGCTGACAAATTTTTCCAGACTTTTATTGCGGGGACTTGGGGTGGTTCTTGCGTGGCTTTTTTGTTTATTGTTTCAGGTTTTCTGTTTTTCAGAACTTTTAATTTATCGCTAAATTCTTACATAGAAAAGCTCAAGTCTCGGTTTTGGACTCTCCTGGTCCCCTATTTATTTTGGAACTTAGCTTTATTAGCAATGGTCTTAATAGTCTTGAACGTACCGGCAACGAGTTCAATTATTCAGGGGCATTACAAGAAATACATCGGAGACTATAGCTTTGCGAATTTTATAGATTGTTTGACTGGCTACAAAAGCGGCTACCCGATCGCATTTCATTTCTGGTACGTCCGGGACTTAATCACAATGGTGATTCTATCTCCGGTATTTTTACTGGTAGCTAGAAAGATACCCTATCTAGGTTTGGCTTTATTTGCCGCGCCTTGGGTGCTGCACTTACAACTTGGTTTTATTGAAATCCAGTGGTTGGGGCCAGCGTTCTTTTATTTGGGATGTCTGATTGCTGTTCAAAACTTTGATTTAACTTGGATTGATCGACGAAAAAGTTTAATAATAGGTTTCTACTTAGCTATGACTTTTGTGCTAGCAATAATGGAAACATCCGAAATGGAAACATCCCAAATTGAAACTTTCCAACACCTGTTTCAATGCTGCACGAGAGTAGCGGGTACGATGGCGATTTGGGGCGCTTCCGATTTGGTAGCTGGGAAGCTGCAAAAGGTGTGTTTAAATCTTTCGGGTTTGGCATTTTTTGTTTATGCAGCCCACGAACCAACGGTAACAGTTTTCAAGGCAGTTTTTGAGAGATTGTCAAAAGCTTCAAATTCGATAACTGTGATAATCTACTATTTATTGATAGCGACAATTGCCACTTTAGTAACCCTGGCGGTGGGTACGATTTTGCAAAGGTATGCACCTAAGTTTTTCCAATTAATTACAGGTGCAAGGGGATAATCATTCGTTACCCGAAATACCGCCGGGGACTTAAGTGCCGGACTGCGATTTTGCCCTGCTTGTTAACGCCAATGAATAATGTTGCATCCTTACTTGACTAATGAATCAAACTTTTGTATAATGTGAAAATAGCCCTACAAAAAGGAGGCCCTATGGACTGCACCGAATACGCAGAAACCAAGCGAAAAGCAGCTAAGAAAATCAGCGCCGACATTCGAGAACGCTGGAACAATCGCATTGTTCAACGAGAATTGCACTTGATGGGTGAAGCGGGTGCCGTCCAATATTTAAGTGATTATGGGCGCGGAATTGGTACGGCAAAAGTGATTAGTTTTGCACTGTGTGCGGAGTCGGAAGGATACCCGGAAATGGCGATCGGCTTTTGGAAAAGAGCTTTTGAATTAGAAACTGGAGAAAAGCCGATCGCCCTCAATGCTCAAAACAATTCTACCACCGATCTCGCGACGGCTGCAAAATCAACTTCCGCTGCCCAAAATGAGACTCTGAACAATCCCATAGTTGCCGAATTGCCGCCTCACTTGCAGCCGGGAAAGATTGTCACAATGCAACCGGTTGACGCGCCGAGTGAACGTTCTTATTACATTGATAATCCCGATTATTGGGGACAGCCGAAGCGCGACGGCAATCGAGTAGTTGTGATTGCAACTAAAGACAAAGTATACTACCAATCGCGATCGACTAACCTACGACAACAGCCATCTCTTGAAATCGAGCGAGCATTAATTGAGACAGCCGCTAAAATTGGCACCTTTGTTTTAGACGGCGAATTGTATTACAAAAGCTGTACTGGCAGCGAACATCGCACAGGTGCCCAAGCTGCTACAGTTAATATTGAAAGCGGTTTTCCCACAATTCAGCCCAGCGCAATTTATGCCATTTTTAAATCTTTGTTTTTTCAAGGAAATGATTTAACTCAAGTTGCGGAATCAGCAAGAAT
>DMYK01000176.1:1616-3241 GCA_003483675.1 Microcoleaceae cyanobacterium UBA11344 | reverse complement strand
GTGAGGACTAAATACTGTCAGGAACTAGACTTGTTTATTGTCGGATTGACACCGACAAAAGTTGCGGGGCGGCCATTTAGTGCGATCGAAGTTGCTCAAGAAATTGAGGGCAAATTAGTGCCAGTGGGAACAGTGGGAACGGGGTTTAGCGGGGAGGAAATGCAGGAAATTGCCCGACTCTACGAGGTTAACCCTAAAAACGTCAAAATCAAAGTGCGATCGCAAGGTTTGACAGAGAGTGGCAAACTGTGGCACGCAAGATTTTTGGAGTTTTGTTGAATAGTAGGGTGCGCACTGCGCACCTCAATAGTAGGTGCGCACTGCGCACCTGAATAGTAGGGTGCGCACTGCGCACCTTACCAGGAGTAGGAAAAAAGGGCGATCGGCTATAATTAGGATATTCTCTTAGTCTGCGGAGGCGGACTTCGTTTGTGTAGAAGCGACTTCTATTCGCCGATCGAATGTAGCAGCAATAGCAAATTATCAGAGGAAACATCAATGTTTGTCAGCAAAAATAATTTCTATATCTCCCCAGAAGATTACCTAGAAGGCGAGCGAGTAAGCCCCATCAAACACGAGTATAGACGCGGACACGTTTATGCAATGACGGGGGCAAAAAAACCTCACATTATCATTACTAGCAACTTAGTAAGACGACTGGGAAATCATCTAGATGACACGGGATGCATCATTCTACCGTTAGATGTAAAAGTCCGACTGGAAGCAGCAAATTGCTATTACTATCCAGATGTAGCCGTGACTTGCGATGAAAGGGATGTAACTTCTACGGAAGACTTCATTCTCTATCCATCTCTAATTATTGAGGTGCTATCTCCCTCAACAGCAGCTTTCGAGAGAGGCGATAAATTTGCAGATTACCAAACTTTATCGAGTTTGCAGGAATATGTACTAATCACTCAATCAGAAATCAAGATAGAGTGTTTTCGCCTCAATGCTGAAGGAAATTGGCTTTCTCAGACTTACAGAGAAGGAGATGAGTTAGAGTTAATGAGTATAAATTTTAGATGTGCGATCGCCCAAGTTTATCAAAAAGTCCCTGGCATTATATTGTGATATGTGAAACAAAAATTTTAGGAGTCAACTCCTCTCATCTTTACCTTGGCAAAAACATTAAACCAAGTTCGTAGTAAGGACTTTAGTCCTTAAAATGAGGACTTTAGTCCTCACGACAAACTGAAATGATAGCTAACAATAGAAAAAACAATGATTAAAATCCTACACCTTTCAGATGTCCACATGGGAAGCGGCTTTTCCCACGGGCGCGTCAACCCAGAAACAGGTTTAAATACACGCTTGGAAGACTTCGCGAACACGCTGAGCAAATGTATTGACAGAGCGATTTCTGAACCCGTAGATTTAGTCATATTCGGCGGCGATGCTTTCCCCGATTCCACGCCGCCACCGTTTGTAAAAGAGGCTTTTGCGGGTCAATTCAGCCGCTTGGTTGATGCGGAAATTCCGACGGTTTTGTTAGTAGGAAATCACGATCAATATTCCCAGGGACAAGGTGGCGCGAGTTTGGGTATTTATCGGACTTTGGGGATACCTAAGTTTATTGTAGGCGATCGCCTGGATACTCACCGCATCGAAACCCGCAGCGGGCC
>DMYK01000176.1:957-1578 GCA_003483675.1 Microcoleaceae cyanobacterium UBA11344 | reverse complement strand
CCTGTCTATGGGCGATGTTAACCAATTATTAACCGAAAAACTGACGATCGCCCTAGAAGGAGAAATTCGTCGCCTCGATCCAAACATCCCCACGATACTTTTAGCACACTTAATGGCAGATAAAGCGATTTTGGGTGCCGAACGTTTTTTAGCAGTTGGTAAAGGTTTTAACATTCCTGTTTCGATGTTAACTCGCCCTTGTTTTGATTACGTTGCTCTCGGCCATGTTCACAAACACCAAAACCTAAATTTATCGAACAATCCGCCCGTAATTTATCCGGGAAGTATCGAAAGAGTTGATTTTAGCGAAGAGAAAGAAGACAAGGGTTTTGTGTTAGTTAATTTGGAACGGGGGAGAGCAGATTGGGAATTTTGCACTTTACCAGTGCGAGTATTTCAGACTATTAAAGTGAAGGTTTCTGATTCAGAAAACCCGCAATCAGAGTTAGTTAAAGCTATTGGGAAGACAGAGATACAAGACGCGGTGGTGAGATTAATTTACCAATTGCGATCGGAACAATTGGATTTAATAGACAATGCAGAATTGCACGCACTTCTGGGCGAAGCGCACAGCTACACAATTCAACCGGAATTAGTCAGTCAGTTAGCAAGGCCGCGTTT
>DMYK01000176.1:563-929 GCA_003483675.1 Microcoleaceae cyanobacterium UBA11344 | reverse complement strand
TATCTGGCAAGTCGCGAAGATTTGAAAGATCTTGCGGAGAGTATGTTGGAGGCGGCGCAGGGTTTGTTGGGCGGCGACGAGGAAGTTCGGCAACAGATTTTGTAACGGATGTAACGGATGTCAAGAAGCAGCAATAAGTAACAAGATAGAATCACGATCTTCTTGTATTTTAAAAGAGGTAGATTAAGATTTACTGTTGGGTGGGGGCGGGTTTATTGAGATTGTTAATAGTTGTTAGATATTGTTTGTAAAACCCGCCCCTACAGGTTCTTGAGAATGGTGCAAGATATGAGGTATCACAAACTATTTGATATTCTATCTAACCTTTAACTTCCACACCCCCAAAAACTTCGCCCACAACCAACC
>DMYK01000176.1:0-526 GCA_003483675.1 Microcoleaceae cyanobacterium UBA11344 | reverse complement strand
AATAATAAACCATTGCCAGTTTGGACGATCGCCCCCAAGCCCTTCACAACCTTAACAACAGCCCCATTCTCCCCCGACAACTGCGACAAAACAGGCCAATCGCGCTCCAAAACCCTCAACTCTGACGGCATTTGCAGCCAATATTCCGGCGCGACGGGCACAGTAGCCATCACCTTCAGAGAATTGCCGCGAAAACCGGTGGTACAATCCGGGTAAAAACCCCTAACTTGATTGTGAAGCGCGATCGCACTTTTCGACCAATCCAACACAAAATCAGCACCCTT
This sequence comes from Microcoleaceae cyanobacterium UBA11344, assembly GCA_003483675.1. GTDB lineage: Bacteria > Cyanobacteriota > Cyanobacteriia > Cyanobacteriales > Microcoleaceae > Microcoleus. The sequence goes on along the minus strand of DMYK01000176.1, from coordinate 242 downwards.
AATCATCGGCGCATAAGTCGCCTGGGCCTCATCTTGAGCAACAGCTTCAATTTTCCCATCCCTCAATTTTATCAAAGTTTCTACCAACAAATCCCCCCCAATTTCTGACAGCCTATCCCCCAAAGAATCAGCATTATCCAAAAGCGAAATACCAGCAAAAGCCTTCAACAGCATCGCCCCAGTATCCATCCCCGCATCCATCAGCATTGTGGTAATTCCGGTTTCCTTTTCCCCGTCATAAA
>DMYK01000603.1 GCA_003483675.1 Microcoleaceae cyanobacterium UBA11344 | reverse complement strand
CGCTGAATCCTCCGGCTGCTGAACCTGAGCCTCCTGTTCCCCCGGAAACTGAGCCGTCTAGCTCTCCAAATCGGTTTTAAGCTATTGATCTGGTTTACGGTGGCATCGGAATGATTTAACCACAGAGGGCGCAGAGGACACAGAGGGAGAGAAGAGAGATGAATAATTCGGATACTAACGGATTTGAGATCGCTAATCATATGTTGCGCCATTCTCGCTTAACAGGCTTTCCGGTCTGTTCCACAAAGAATGAGTTTTCTTGTGGGGTGGGCAGGAGATCCCGCCCGTAAAAGGCTTATTGAGAATGGTGCAAGAGATCAGATACATCAGATACATCTGAATCGATTACCAATGCTCAATGCTCAATGCTCAATGCCCAATGCCCAATGCCCAATGCCCAAATTAAATATCCGCTGGATTTAGCTCAATCATTGCCCAAGTTGTGTAAGTGCCGATCGGACTCCAAAGTATATAAGGCAGTAATAACAGACTGGCTGGTTCAGAAACTGGCAAGACGCTTAAAGCCAGCATGACGCTTAAAATAGCACCTGTTCCGCCAATAATTGTGCCGACTTTAAGGCTGCGAACTTTGCACATAACCGACGTGTAAGACATAGTTACTATTTCTAAAAGCAGGTACAAACCCATTCGCAGCCATGTTTCCTGAGTCCCCGGTTCTTTTTCCCAAACAATAATTGCTGACCAAGCTGCACAAATAAAAATTACAGTCCAAATTAGGGGAATTGCTCTTTCAAATACTAACCATCTTGGACGTTGCAGTCGATTGAACCATTTAATGTCGCTGGGCGCGATTAAGTTAGAGGCTAATCCTACTACAAAAACAACAATTCCAATTACCATCCATGATTTAATCATTGCTATACCTTTGGTGATGTTGACCTGTTGGATTAATAAGTATTATCTCTGATTTTGGCGGAAATTTAATCCGTCTCTAGTCATAAATTGATTTTTAATTGATTTTTTGTGAACTCCCCGACTTCTTAAATAAGTCGGGGTGTTGGCTGTTATTTTTTTTGAGGTTTTTCCCTTAGCCTAGTCGGTGGTGGTGTTCTAATTCTAAACTAGAATCGTCACTTTTTTTGGGAACCAACAGCGTATTTTCGTTGCTCGGTTGCAGCACAGCTTTAATTACTTGGAGAAAACGGTTAGGCTTTTTAGCTTGACCGTTGAGATTGCGGCGGTCTTTCACTTTTTCAGAAAGATGTCGCATCACAGATAAATCCAGTTCATCAATGAAATGATCTGCTATACGTTCTCCCATTAAATCAATAGCTTCAGAATACTGATTAGTCAATGTTTCTATGGCATCATAAGCTTCATCAGCAACTTGACTGGCTACGGTTTGATGCGGAGCGCCTGAAGTCTGAGATTGACTGCGGCGGCGGTCTAAAAGACTTTGGTAGTCAGCAATACTCATTCCCAAATTGTAGATGTGGTGGTGAGCGTGATCCATCAAATCTACTTCGCTGGGATANNGGCCCAACGCCGCAGAATTGCTTCGTCTTGCATTTGGTATCGCTCTAACATTTGAGCTGTGTTAAGCTCTACTTCTGGTGTAACTTTGAAATCGCTCATCGGTAAATCCTCGGTTGTGAGTAAATAAATAAAATTGAAAGTTATGATCAGTGATTTTTGTGCTGTCAGAAAATGACGATCGCTCCTGTGACGGCGTTAAGGGAAGTTTGCGGTCGTTTGCTAGCCGTCGATCGAGCTATAGTTGTGCAAACGGCTGTGGCGATCGGGGTAGCGTCATCAAAGAGCATTGTCTCGATCGCGCTCTCAACCAACTGCACAGGGTTAATTATATAGCTGATGGTAGTGTTTCAACGACGATTGAAAATAGTAAATTTTACTTATTTAACTTGAATTTCTAGTAATTTTAAGCTAGAATAGTGCAAACAAGTGTGCAATTAATAATTTTAGTAGTTGCGATCGAGATTCTTGCTATGCCTCTATACGATTATTTCTGTTCCAGCAACAACCAGCAGCTAGAAGTTTCCCACAGTATGAACTTGGAAGTTTCGACTTGGGGCCAACTGTGCGAGTTGGCTAAGTGCGATCCGGGAGACACGCCCGCAGATGCGACAGTACGCCGCTTGCTGAGCGCTCCGAGGTTGATGAAGCCGACATCGGACACCGATTATAAAAATCAGGGCTTCAGTAAGTACGTGAGGCGGGATGAAGGGGTTTATGAAAATGTCACGGCTAAGGATGGTGAAAGCCGGATTGTGAATCGAGATGGTAAGCCTCTTAAAGATTGAAAAGCCAGACTGATTAAGTTTGTAGTGAGGACTAAAAGTCCTCTCTTTCACAAGTTGCCAGTGAGGACTAAAGTCCTCTCTCTAAGTTTAAGTGAATCAGGACTAAAGCCCTTACTACAAACGAAATTATTTGAGCATCCGCATTCAAGGGCAGCGGAAACCGGCAATAATTTGAGATAGCATGAAACAAAGGAGAATTTTTGATGAAAGTTGCGATCGTCGGCTGTGGTTATATCGGTACAAGGGTAGCTAAAAATTTACGCAGCAAATCCGATTATACCGTGACGGCGACAACTACGACGGTTTCACGAGTAGCGGAATTGGAGGGTGTCGCCCAGCGGGTGGCCGTGTTCAAAGGAAATGACAAAGAGGCAATGACGGCTGTATTGCATGAACAAGATGCTGTTATGCTGTGCGTAGGTGCTCCAAATTCTCGTACTTATCAGGAGAGTTACTTAGATACGGCGACTACTTTGGTATCAGTTTTAAAGGAGATACCGACAGTAAAGCAAGTTATTTATACCGGGACTTATTCAGTGTATGGCGATCGCAAAGGTGAGTTGGTAAATGAAGATTCACCAGTCGCACCTGCCAATCAAAATAGTGAGATTCTTGCAGAAACAGAACGAGTTTTATTAGCAGCATCGAGTCCAAATCTGAAAGTTTGTATTCTCCGTTTGGGTGGAATTTACGGGCCTGAACGAGAATTAGTTAAATTCTTTGGAAGTTGGGCTGGGAGCACTCGTCCTGGTAGGGGGGAAGATGCTACTAATTGGGTGCATCTAGATGATATTGTTGGGGGGTTAACTTTTGGTTTGGAAAATGGATTGCAGGGAGTTTATAATTTAGTTGGTGATGTGTCGCTATCTATTGGTGAATTGCTCGATCGCATTTGTGAAGCTAATAATTTGCCTAAAGTTTCTTGGGATGGAAGTCCTAGCGTGCGGCCTTATAATGCTAGGATGTCGAATCTCAAGATTCAGGCGGCGGGTTATCAGTTTGTTCATCCTGAGATGAGGGAGTTTTAGTTGGGCNNTCTTTTTTTGACCGCAGATTTAGGCGGATAGACGCGGATGAACGCAGATGTCGGAAAGGGCGATCGCGCTTCACAAAGCTTTACTTTTCCCTAGGGCCTCTTTCTTTTTTTCATCCGCGTTCATCCGTGTTCATCTGCTGACATCTGCGGTTCAAAAAAAGCCATTTCAATCACAAACCAACTTACCCCATAATCGCACCAAAAAAGTCGATCGTCTCTTTCAATGCTTTCACAAACACATCAATCTCTTCGCGAGTATTGTAAAAATACAAACTCGCTCTGGCAGTAGATGAAACGTTCAAATAGCGGTGCAAAGGTTGCGTGCAGTGATGCCCGGAACGAATCGCGACTCCCTCTTGGTCTAACATCGTAGACAAGTCTTGAGGGTGAATTTCTCCGGCTGTAAATGCCGCTAGCGCCGCCCTTCCTTCGCCGTTGCTGTCTGGTTGCGGCCCATAGATTTTAATCTCTGGAATTTGCCGCAGTTTTTGAAACAGATAAGCCGTTAATTCTGCTTCGCAAGCGTGAATCTGATCCATGCCAATGTTAGTAAGATAATCGACGGCGGCACCAAGGGCGATCGCCTCTCCGATTGCAGGCGTGCCGGCCTCAAATTTGTGCGGCAAATCGGCATAAGTTGAATGCTCTAAAAATACGTCAGCAATCATCTCGCCACCGCCGAAAAACGGAGGCATTTCTCTCAGCAAGTCTAACTTTCCATACAGAAAACCGATGCCAGTGGGAGCGCACATTTTGTGCCCGGAAGCAACTAGCCAATCGCAATCCATTGCCTGCACATCTATTACCATATGTGGCACGCTTTGGCAAGCATCAATTAAAACTTTTGCGCCATAAGTGTGGGCAATTTCGCAGATTTCTTTGACTGGATTGATGCAGCCCAAGGTGTTTGAAACGTGAACGATTGAGACTAATTTAGTCTGATCGGAAATCAGCGTTTTGAACTGCTCTAAATCAAACTCTTGAGTCTCAGTCAACTCGACAAACTTCAGCACCGCACCCGTTTTTTGAGCTATCATTTGCCAAGGCACCAGATTGCTGTGGTGTTCCATTACTGACAGGATGATTTCATCTCCTGCTTGCAGATTTTTCAAACCCCAAGAGTAAGCAACTAAATTAATCGCTTCGGTAGCATTACGAGTGTAAACAATTTCTTGTCGCGAAGCCGCATTTATAAAAGCAGCAACTTGATCTCTAGCACCTTCATAAGCATCTGTGGCTTGTGCGCTGAGAGTGTGGGCTCCGCGATGGACGTTTGCATTGTATTTTTCGTAGTAGTCGCGCCAAGCGTTGATGACAGCTAGGGGTTTTTGAGATGTAGCTGCATTGTCTAAATAAACTAGGGGTTTACCGTTGACTTTTTCATTCAAAATTGGGAAGTCACCGCGCACTTTTGAGGCTAATGTTTTTTCTTGAATAAGTGTCATAATTTTGAGAAGTTAGTGTTAATTCTGGGCGGGCTAGAAGCCCACCCCACAAAACATTGATATTTGTGGAACAGGCTTCTAGCCTGTTGCTAATTCCTCTATTCTTGGATAGCCATGCAGGTAGAAAGCATTTTCGCTACACCAACAATTGGCAGTTTATCCAGAATTTCTGCTGCGAAAGCATCTATCAGCAAATAGCGGCTTCTCTCTAAATCCAAGCCGCGACTTTGCAAGTAGAAGAGTTCATCGTCTTCTAATTGGCTGACAGTTGCACCGTGGGAACATTTAACGTTGTCAGCTACAATTTCTAACTGCGGTTTAGTGTCTACGCGGGCTCTTGGTGACAGCAACAAATTCCGGCTCAGTTGACCGGCATCTGTTAATTGTGCGGCTTTCGGAACGAAAACTCGACCGTTAAATACAGCGCGAGCTTTGTTACCTACAATGCACTTGTGAAGTTGGCGGCTTGTACCGTGGGGGTGATTAAAACTAATCAAGCTGTGAGTGTCAGACAACTGTTCCCCAAAGGCTACGGTTAAACCATTTAGAGTTGTTTCAGTAGCTTCGCCACGCTGAAATACTTCTAAATTGTGCCGCGATATTTTGCCGCCCAAGCTGATAGCATGACAAGTATAATGACTATTGCGAGATTGGGCGATCGCACTTGTGCCGATATGAACAACATTCCCAGCTTCCCGCTGAAGTCGAACATGATTCACAGCAGCATTTTCGCCGACAACAACATCCGTTACAGCATTCGTAAATGCAGCGACATTACCGATTGTTGCGTAATCCTCAATTAGCGTTACATTGCTTCCAGCCTCTGCTATAACCAAACAGTGTGGCTGGCACATGGTCGGAGATGCCCCTGGTGCGGTCAGGAACAGCAAGTGAATCGGAAGGTCGAAGGACATATTGGCGGGCACGAACACCACCGCAGAATCGACTAAACTGGCGATATTCAAAGCCGTGAACACCTCAGTTTGTTGTCTGTGTTTGTTCAAGACATCGCTGATGCGTGGCTGATATTTTTCCGGTGCGTTGGATATATTACCTACATAAAAGTCGATCGGCAAATTCGGCAAATTCACCGTTGACAAATCCGGCGCATAAAAACCATTGACAAATACCAATCTTAATGGTAAATCGGCCTTATCTTTCACCGGCATCGTAATATCAGACAGCTTAATTTTCGACAGATTGCTCTGGGGTAAATTCAACGGAATTTGCAACAGCGGCGACAAATCAGTAAACCGCCATTCTTCATCCTTCACCGTCGGAAAATGAGAAGACAGCACGTATTGAGCCGCAATGTCGCGCAAATGATCCAACCCGTAAGCAGAACTTTTGAGATGAGCAGCGCCCAACTTTTCGCACTGATTCACCAAACCAGCCAAAAACATTTCTCTAGTAGCAACTTGAGTATTCATCATCGCGCGCCTACTCCTGCTGCTTCTTCTTCCACAACCCAGTCATAACCGCGTTCTTCCAATTCCAGCGCCAACTCTTTCGGGCCAGTCGCGATAATTCTGCCACTTTCCATGACATGAATGAAATCAGGGATAATGTAATTCAACAATCGCTGATAGTGAGTAATCACCAACATACAATTTTCAGCATTTGACAACTGATTCACACCGCCCGCAACAATTTTGAGAGCATCGATATCCAAACCAGAATCAGTCTCATCCAAAATCGCTAACTTCGGTTCTAAAAGCGCCATTTGCAAAATCTCATTTCGCTTTTTCTCGCCGCCAGAAAAACCTTCATTGACGCTGCGTTCCAAAAAGGCAGCATTCATCTTGACAATATCCAGCTTTTGTTCGATTAAATCTTGGAAATCAAAAGCATCCAATTCTTCCAATCCGCGATGTTTGCGATGAGCATTGTAAGCCACGCGCAAGAAATCCACATTGCTAACGCCGGGAATTTCCAAAGGATATTGAAAAGCTAGAAACACGCCAGCCAGAGAGCGTTCTTCCGGCGCTAATTCCAGTAAATTTTGTCCCAAAAACGTAACTTCTCCGCCCGTTATCGTATAAGCAGGATGGCCGGCTAATATTTTGGATAAGGTGCTTTTTCCTGAACCGTTCGGGCCCATGATGGCGTGAATTTCGCCCGCTTTAATTTCTAGGTTCAAACCCTTGAGGATTTGGGTATCTTCAACATTCGCAGTTAAGTTGCGGACGGATAACACCACTTGACTATTTTCAACAATCATCTCTTTTTTTCCTTGGCCTCAATGCACTTTACAGTTTTTTCTTCTCGTTTCTAGGCTCTGCTCATTGGTGACAATTTAACGTAAAACCGATAGTCTCTCTTGTTTGTATCGAAGTCTAGATCCCCCCTAACCCCCCTTAATAAGGGGGGGACAAGAATGTTCTCAAAGTCAACCCCTACTCCCCTTATTAAGGAAGGGGGGACAGAAGAAGTATTCTCTAAGTCCCCCTTCTTAAGGGGGATTTAGGGGGATCTAGACTCGAATAAAAGCGACATTATTTATTGGTTGCAGTCTTAAATTGTCACCAATAGACTCAGCCTGGAAGGGTTTCTCGCCAGCCACAATTATCCGACACTTCCTTCGAGCTTCAGACTCAACAACTTATCAGCTTCCGCAGCAAATTCCATCGGTAACTGATTGAAAACATCTTTGCAGAAACCGCTAATCATCATTGAAATAGCATTTTCTGCGGAAATTCCCCGCTGTGCGAAAAAGAACAATTGCTCTTCCCCTATTTTAGAAGTCGAAGCTTCATGTTCTACTTTAGCAGTATTGTTCTGCACTTGAATATAAGGGAAAGTATTTGCTTGAGCGTTATCGCCAATCAGCATCGAATCGCACTGAGAATAATTGCGAGAGCCTTTAGAGTTCGGCCCCATTTTCACTAAGCCGCGATAGCTGTTAGAAGAATTGCCCGCCGAAATTCCCTTAGAAATAATCGTGCTGCGAGTGTTTTTGCCGACGTGGATCATTTTGGTGCCGGTGTCAGCTTGCTGTTTGTTATTTGTCAGCGCTACTGAGTAGAATTCACCTACGGAGTTGTCGCCGACTAATACGCAACTGGGATATTTCCAAGTAATCGCCGAACCGGTTTCTACTTGCGTCCAAGAAATCTTTGAATTGACTCCTTGACACAAACCGCGCTTAGTCACAAAGTTGTAAATGCCGCCTTTTCCATTAACATCGCCGGCGTACCAGTTTTGCACTGTTGAGTATTTGATGTCGGCATTGTCCATTGTTACCAATTCCACGACGGCGGCGTGGAGTTGGTTGGTGTCAAACATCGGCGCAGTACAGCCTTCTAAGTAAGACACAGAGCTGTTTTCTTCTGCGATAATTAGGGTGCGCTCGAACTGGCCGGAATCTTCGTTGTTGATGCGGAAATAGGTGGACAATTCCATTGGGCATTTTACGCCTTTGGGAATGTAAACGAAGGAACCGTCGGTGAATACGGCGGAGTTTAGGGCTGCGAAAAAGTTGTCGCCGACTGGTACGACGGTGCCGAGATATTTTTCGATTAGTTCGGGATAATCTTTGACGGCTTCTGTGATGGAACAGAATATTACGCCGTCTTTGGCTAGTTTTTCTCTAAAGGTTGTCGCAATTGAAACGCTGTCGAAAACGACATCGACGGCGACATTTCCTAGTCGCCTTTGTTCGGATAGGGGAATTCCTAATTTCTCGAAGGTTTCTAATAGTGTCGGATCAACTTCGTCCAAACTGTTGAGTTTTTTGGGCTTTTGTTTGGGGGCGGAATAGTAGATAATGTTTTGGTAGTCGATCGCCGGATAGTTGACATGAGGCCAGGTGGGCTCGGTCATGGTCAGCCACTTGCGGTATGCTTTGAGGCGAAATTGCAGCAAGAATTCCGGTTCGTTTTTCTTGGAGGAAATCAGCCGCACTACATCTTCGCTCAAGCCGCGGGGGATGGTGTCTGACTCGATGTCGGTGACGAAACCGTATTTGTAGGGCTGGTTGACTAGGGTTTGGGCTGTGGTAGAACTCATTATTTTGCGTGTTCAGTGTTCTAGATAATGCTCTCAAAGATGACAGACGAGGGATTTTAGATTTTAGATTTTGGATTTTGGATTGGGGAATCTTGGTACAAGCCCCGTCTTTTAAGGATGGAACAAATTGTAAATAGTAAATCTAAAATCTCCAAGCTTCACACCGAGTGGGTGGAATAAATCTAAAATCCAAAATCGTAAATCCAAAATTGGTTGGCTGTCTGGGCTTGAGCGAGTTCTGCTGGACTGCTCGGTTAAGTTAAACAACAAGTCTGTTGCTTTACTATTATTTTAAGCTACATTAACAATAGTGATATTGTCAAAGTCTCAGAAATATTTTTTTGTGAAGATGATGCAGACTCAGCAGACTTCTACGAAACAAGACATCCTGCAATATTTGCTCAAGGGGGGTCAAGGGACTGCTCTTGAGTTGGCGGAGTCTTTGGAGATGAGCCCCCAGGCGATTCGCCGTCATTTGAAGGATTTGGAGGCGGAGGGGCTGATTCAGTATCGGTCGGTTCAGGCCCGGATGGGGCGACCACAACACATTTATGAGCTTACCAGTCTGGGGCGCGATCGCTTCCCGAATCGTTATGGCGATTTTGCGGTTTCTTTTCTGGATACTTTGGCTGAAACAGTCGGCCGCGAGCAAGTGATTTCTATTCTGCAAAAACAGTGGGAACGTAAGGCGATGGAGTACCGCAGGTTGGTGGGTGCGGGTTCGTTACAAGAGCGGGTGGCTAAGTTGATGGAGCTTCGCAAGGCTGAAGGTTACATGGCTGAGTGGTATCCTGTGGACGATCGCGATTCTGATTTTAATGCTAAGGGCGATCGATTTGTGTTTATGGAACACAATTGTGCTATTTCTAATGTGGCTGAAACTTTTCCGAGTGTCTGTGGTAATGAGTTGGAGATGTTTGCAGCGGTTTTGCCGGACTGTACTATAGAGCGGACTCACTGGATTATTGATGGGGA
>DMYK01000063.1:13256-16580 GCA_003483675.1 Microcoleaceae cyanobacterium UBA11344 | reverse complement strand
ACAAACCCGCCACCAGTTACAAACCTCAAGCAACTGAAGACTTTGCGCCAAGAGGGGTTGACACTTCCCGGCTGGGAGGTAATCCGCGTGCAGAATAACGTACAAATTGGCGGTCACAGGTGGTTAGTTCAAGAAATTAAAGAAATTCAATATCCTCAAAGAATTGCGATTTTATTACTGTTGCCTCAAAATGGCCCAAAAGACCAGCCCCAGGTAGAATGGCTGGATATTGATGGATTTCATCGGTGGCAAAGAGATGCCGATCGCCCTTTGAGGTTTACAGTTGAATTAGCGCCTGAATTAGCAAAAATACCCAACAAGCCATCGCCCACCGTTGAAGCCCAGTTTTTCCGAAGCTGGACTCCCCAACAAACCTTTGCTGTTGTACAGTGGTACGCTTGGCCGAACGGCGGTTCTCCAGCCCCCAGTCGCTGGTTTTGGGAAGACAGCATCGCCCGGTTGTCGAACCGCCGCGCCTCCTGGGTAGCTGTCAATATCATTGTTCCCATTGAATCGGACATTGACATTAAGATAGCTAAACCAATCCTCGAATCTCTTGGCGAAATTGTCCAGGCTAAATTAATGACAGAAGCTTTCGGACTTTAGCCTAATCAGGTAATTAAAGCGACCTATTTAATACCATTTTTTATCCCCTCAAAATGCCTCAAAAATCCACAATTAAAAATCGCGTTGCTTTTTCCCTGGTAGGTCTTTACTCAACTGTTTGGACTCTATCTTTTACTGCTATATTTTGGGGTTTCAACGAGAAAGTTTTTCCTCAAAAGACTTTAGCCCAACCTGTGATTCCCAGTTCCAAACTGCTGATACCGCCCCCAAGACTCCCCGTACTGCCTCCACCAGGCCCACAGGCATTACCTGGCCGAGAAATCAATCCAGAATTTCGCAATCGCCCCTACCGACTTGGGCCTGGAGACCAGATTGCGATTCAAGTTCAGCGCTTCCCAGAGCTAAATTTTACAGGTGCTATCAGCCCGGAAGGGATAATTATACTGCCACTGATTGGAACAGTAAATTTGCGCGGGCTCACCGTCGAAGCAGCACAGCAGCGCCTCCGCGAACGTTTCACCCAATTTATCAAAAATCCCCAAGTCTTCGCCTCCCTGCTAGTTCAGCGCCCCGTAATCGTGACGGTGACGGGAGAAGTGGCCAGACCCGGTTTTTATCCCCTACAAACTCCCCAACTCCCTGCCGCCCTAGCAGCAGCCAGCGGTACTACTCCTACGGCTGAACTGCGGGCGGTGCGGGTGCGGCGGACACTGCCCTCCGGCGCTGTTGCTGAGCAAATAGTTGACATTTTGACACCGTTGCAAACTGGCATTTCTCCCCCGGATTTGCGTTTGGAGGACGGAGATGCGATCGTTGTGCCCTATAAACAGGCTACGCCCGATCGCAAATCCGATCAAGATTTAGCATCCAGGTATAGCCTAGCTGCTGCCACTACCGCCGTCCAAGTCACTGTCACCGGAGAAGTCAGCAAACCCGGTTTTTACACACTTCCGGCCGGTACTGGTCGAATTTCTGCGGCTTTGGTGGCTGCGGGGGGAGTAACGGGAAAAGCTGATTTGCGGGCGGTACGGGTGCGACGCACACTGGTAAACGGCCAGTCTGTGGAGGAACCCATCGACCTCTACACCCCGCTAGCAAGGGCTAGGGACTTGTTTGATTTCCCCCTAGCTTCTGGAGATGCGATTATTATTCCAGAACTGGATACTACTAGCAAAAACCTAGACTACGACAAGACTCTGGTTTCGCGCTCTACCTTAATCAAACCTCGGATCTACGTTCGAGTTTTGAGTTACGCTAGTGGTGGTTTGACCTCTTTCTACATAGAAAATGGCAGTACCTTTTTGGATGCTCTGAACAACTTGCCTGTGAGTCTTGCTGACTTGCGGCACATTGCCCTAATTCGGTTTGACCAAAAGCAAGGTAGAGCTATCAACCAGAAATTAGATGCCAAAGCCGCTCTGGAGGGCAATGTTTCTCAGAACCCAATGCTGCAAGATAATGATGTGATTGTGATTGGTCGGAATCTCGTCGAGCGAATTGGTTATGCAATCAATACTTTGACTCGACCATTCCGCGATATTTTGGGATTTATTTTGTTCTTTGAGCAGTTGAGAAATGGGGTGACAAATCTGTTCGGACCTACTCCTTCTGGCAAATAGTTATTAGTTATTAGTTATTTATGATGTGTCGTTAGAATTAGCAATCTAAAATCTAAAATCTAAAATCTAAAATCGCCATGACTTTATCAGTTGTTAAACGTTATTTAATTGCTTTCGACCAATATAAGTGGGTGGGATTGGCTACTCTTGCTGTTACTGTCGGCTTGTCGGGAGTAGTGGCTAGGCAGCCAACTAAGCCGCCGGTTTACGTCGCGGCAGGCACGCTGAGCTACCGCCGCCCAGCGGTAATTTTTTCATCTACTACTACTAAAATTCAACAGGAAGGACAAGAAATAACTAAAGATATGCTGCTCGATAAAAAGGTAATTGAAGCAGCAGCGACAAAAGTAAAAGTTTCTGCCAAAAAGCTGGCTGACGATGTGCAAGTAAAGATGCCGAGTAAGAATAATGATCCCAGCGCTTTGATTCAAGTATTGTACAAAAATACCGATCGCAAAAAAGCAGAAGCGGTCCTAGAGGCACTGATGAGAGAAATGGTGGATCGCAGCCAAACAATTAATACTTCTAGACTGCGTGAGATGATCGCCCAAATTAACAAACGTTTGCCAAAAGTAACTCAGGAACTCAGAGAGACAGAAGAAAAACTTGAAGCCTACGAAAAACGAGAAGGAGTGTCGATTTTAGCAGCTCAGAGTGGTACTTTGCCGCAAGCGATTATGGGTAGCGAACAGCAGCAGCGGCAATTGCGATTGCAGTTGGGAGGAATTGAAGCTCAAATTAACAGCTTGCAGGAGCGCTTGGGATTGAGTGTGGGTCAAGCTTACGTCGCTCAAGCACTCTCGGCTGATCCAATTATTGCACAATTGCGAGTGCAACTATTTTCGATCGAATCTCAGCTCAAAATTCTCCGCAGTGACTTGCAGGAAGAACACCCGAAAATTGTCGAATTGCTCAAACAAAAACTGGTTTTTGAGCAACAGTTGCAACAGCGGCAATCTGAGGTGCTCGGTGGTAACGGGGTGGCGGCTCCGCTCAGAAGTGCCGATCAAATTCGGGTAGATTCGGCTTTAGATCCGGCCAGACAGCAGTTAGCCCAAAATTTGATTACTTTGCAAACCCAGCGGGAAATGGTGCAACAGCAACTCAAAGGAGTTGAGAAAACGGAACAAGAATTGCG
>DMYK01000063.1:0-13203 GCA_003483675.1 Microcoleaceae cyanobacterium UBA11344 | reverse complement strand
GATAGAATGCAGTCGGCTTTGGTAGATGCTGAAATGGGGGTAGTGGAGACGACAGGTAGTTTGACAATCGCCCAACTTCCAAAAACTGATGACGTGGAGTCAAACAAGAAAGGTTTGCCGATGATGCTGGCGGTGGGGGGATTTGTGGGAGTGCTGTTGGGTGGCGGGTTGATGTTTTTGCTGGGGATGCTCAATGGCAAGTTTTACAGTTGGGAAGAAGTGCGGGCGGCTTTGGTGGCAAAGGAGGTGCCCGTGCTAGGTATTTTACCGGAGGTGATGGTGTTTGACTACGGGGAAGAGATGCCGATCGCCCTGGATGCAAATTCTCCCTATTTGGAATTTTACGAGCGGCTACGCACTAATTTACGTCGGATTGGGGACAAACCGGTCAAGGTGGTGTTGCTGACTTCGGCGGCTGATTCCGAGGGGAAAACATTTTGTGCTTACAATTTGGCTATTGCGTCGGCTCGATCGGGTAAACGGACTTTGTTAATTGAAGCTGATTTGCGATCGGCTTCTCAGGTTGAATCTTTGAGAATCGCTGTTGATCCTCTGGCTGCGGTGGAACCTTTACACTATTACGGCAATATCAGTGAGTGCGTCCGTTTAGTTCCAGACGTAGAAAACCTATACGTCGTACCGAGTCCGGGCTTTTTGCGACAGGCGTCTGCTGTACTCGAATCGAGCGAAATGCGGAGGCTGTTCGAGGATGTTCGCAATCGGTTTGATTTTGTGGTGGTTGACTCTCCGGCGTTGAGCGAATGCAATGACGCGCTGACGCTGGAACCTTATACTGACGGTATAATTTTGGTGGCGCGACCGGGTTACACTCTCTCTAGTATGTTGTCCGAAGCGGCCGATCGGTTGCTCGAATCTGACGACGAGGATTCGCATAAATCGGGGCCGCGGCTGTTGGGAGCGATTATTAATGGTGCTGACATTGCGGTGAAGTTCCGCAATGATCTTGATGAATTGGAGATGCCTTTAAGCGCGATCGACAATGGGGCTATAGAAGTGCGATCGCGTCGATTACCGCAGCAGCAGTCAAAGCCCAACACTTCGACTCCGCCCAACACTTCGACTTCGCGAGCGTGACCGGCAGTCATAGTAAATCCAGTTAATTTCACCCCCGCTATCGTCGTTAAGTTCGATCGACCGCAGGGGAATACTATAGCTGCTATTCCTTAGATTCCGGGCGTTTCCGCTGTTTGTTCTGGATAAACTGTTCCAAATCGGCGATCGCATCTTCAAAATCCGACAAATTAATTTTCGCAGGTTTAGCCTTCTGCGGCGGACTCGAAGGCAAGGGCTGAGGCGGTGGAGATTTAGGCTGCGCTGGTTGACTGCTGCTGGCTTCTATATAATCGAACAATTCATCAAGGGACTCAAAAAATGATTGAGCCGAGGTGCGGCGGGAATCTTTCTGGTCGTCGTCTTCCATCATAAACCACTCCATAAGACCGTAAAAATTGCAAACAAACTCTGCGAGATCCCAAAGCTTACAAAAATTAGACCCAAAAACCTGATTAAAACCAACAAGCGGAGCCAAAAAAGGGAATGACCGAATGCAGAAGTCCCACCAGACAACGCCCGCCCTTAAACCCCTACTTAGCTTAACGCCCACCTACTTGAGAATTTATACATACCAAACCCCAAACCATCGACTCTAGAAAATCTCAGTTACTGGTTAAATTTGTCTAATTAATCCTAGTCTAGTCGAAAATAAGGATCAGGACTTATGCCAGGATTCCAGGATTGCGATCGCCATGTACCAGCTTGAAATGACGGAAATACGGTATTTTTGCTTAAGTCCTCAGATAGAAATAACACTAGGAGAATCAGGTGACTCAGGGATTTGATTACGATTTAGCAATTATCGGCGCCGGCGTCGGCGGACACGGGGCGGCCATCCACGCCGTTAGCTGCGGGCTGAAAGTGGCAATAATCGAAGCGGGCGACATGGGGGGAACTTGTGTCAACCGGGGCTGTATTCCCTCTAAGGCGCTGTTGGCGGCTTCGGGGCGGGTGCGAGATTTGCGGAATGCTCACCATTTGAAGACTTTGGGGATTCAGTTGGGAAGTGTGGAGTTCGATCGAGGAGCGATCGCGAATCATGCTAACACTATTGTCAGCAAACTACGTGGCGACTTGACCAACAGCCTCAAACGTTTGAATGTCGATACTATCCAAGGTTGGGGTAAAATCGCCGGTTCTCAAAAAATTACCATCGAAACCAATCAAGGCGAAAAAACGATTACTGCCAAGGATATTATTCTCGCTCCCGGTTCAATTCCTTTCGTCCCTCCGGGGATAGAAATTGACGGCAAAACTGTGTTTACTAGCGACGATGCTGTCAGGTTAGAATCGCTACCGAAGTGGATCGCAATTATTGGCAGTGGTTATATCGGTTTGGAATTTTCCGATATTTACACTGCATTGGGCTGTGAAATCACGATGATTGAGGCCTTAGATCAATTAATGCCAACTTTTGACCCAGATATTGCTAAGTTAGCAGAACGAGTGTTAATTACACCCCGCGATATTGAAACAAAAGTGGGTTTGTTAGCAATGAAGGTGACTCCGGGTTCGCCTGTAGTTGTTGAATTAGCGGATGCCAAAACTAAAGAAATTGTCGAAGTTTTGGAAGTAGATGCTTGTTTGGTAGCAACTGGCAGAGTTCCGGTTAGCAAGAATTTGGGGTTAGAAACTGTTGGCGTGGAAACGATGCGGGGCTATATCCCAGTTAACGATAAGATGCAGGTTTTGGCTGGGGGAGAACCGGTTAAGCATTTGTGGGCGATCGGCGATGTGAATGGTAAAATGATGTTAGCACACGCTGCGTCTGCGATGGGGATTGCCGCAGTAGAAAATATCTGTGGGCGCGATCGGGAAATTGACTATTTGAGCATTCCAGCAGCGGCTTTTACTCACCCGGAAATTAGCTATGTGGGGATGACTGAACCGGCGGCTAAGGAGTTAGGAAAAACCGAAGGGTTTGAGGTAGCTTCTGTCAAGAGTTATTTTAAGGGAAATTCTAAGGCTATTGCTGAAGGGGAAACTGATGGTATGGCTAAGGTGATTTACCGGCAAGATACTGGGGAATTGTTAGGTGTTCACATTTTCGGTTTGCACGCTTCGGATTTGATTCAAGAGGCGGCAAATGCGATCGCGCAACGGGATTCTGTTCACACTTTAGCATTCCGAGTGCACACTCACCCGACGCTTTCGGAAGTGTTGGATGAGGCGTTTAAACGGGCGGCGGGCACTGGTAGTCATTAATTTGTAGGGGCGGTGCTCTTTTAGATCCCCGACTTCTTGAAGAAGTCGGGGATTTGGGTATACTTGGAATTGTGTTTAAATGGAACTAAACCAACGCAAAGAATTATTTAGCAAGGCTTACGTGCGTGCTGTGGCGGCAGTGGCCGGCGTGAGAGTGGATCAACCAGAGTCAGATGATAATAGCATTGACTTGCACCTGACAGCAGTAGGTATTGAGGGGCCTGCCAACTGTCCAGAACTTAACTTACAGTTAAAATGTACATCAAGGACTCTACTTGATGCCGACTGTATCCGATATCCTCTGAGTCTCAAAAACTACAACGATTTGAGAATCGACTCCTTTGTTCCCCGCCTTTTAGTTGTAGTTTTAGTCCCGGAAAATATAGGAGACTGGATACAACAATCAGAACAGGAAATGTGTACGAGGTATTGTGCCTACTGGGTATCGCTGCTGGGGATGCCTGCAACTCAAAATACTACCAGTTTAACCGTTGAGTTGCCCCGCAGCAATCTGTTTACCGTAGAAGCTCTCGAATCCATGATGCAGCGCATTAGCCAACGAGGTTTACCATGAAAGTAACTGTGCGAGACAACAAAATTCTCAAGACTATAGAGCCACAAGTTCTGGGAGAATACTTGCAGACAAACGGCTGGCATAATGAAGGCTTGTTTTACGGAAGAGCCTGGATTTGGCACAAGAATAGTGACAAGGGCGAATTATTTGAAATTAAGCAACCTGTTAGCCATAATTTTGATGATTATGGTGTAGTTATGGGTGACACTATAAAGAAGTTAGAAGTGACAGAAAATCGTTCTCAATTAGAGATTTTAAGCGATTTAATTACTTCGTTAGACCATACTGAGATTCAGGGATTTGTTGTGAAAGTCGATCGCGAAGAAGGGGAGGAAATTGCTAAGGTGGCGATGATGGGGTTTGTGGTAAACAAGCTGCGGAAAATCTATGTTGAACTCAAAGAAACTGATTGTAATTTAGCACTGAAAGCTTATCAGGAAAGAATTCCCGTGATTTGCGGCGGTGATTTGGTCAAAGTAGGTGGATATTTTGTGATGAAAAATCTGCACGGTTTTGCTTTGATGGTAGAGGAAGCTAAAGGAGATGAAATTGCGATCGCACGTATTTAGGGCGGCGGTAAAGTGCCGATCATAAAGCTATTCCCTCTTTGCGAATGTTCCTCAATAAAGGCCCGTTGTAGTGCGTAAATCGCTGTTCATCCATAAACAGACAGCTAATGACTTCATCATTTTGGAGCGACAAATCTGCTACAATCTGAAGAGTTCTATCAATTTCGATCCCCGCTTGAACGGGCGCTTTGAGAACGACTAAAACATCAATGTCAGAGTCTGGGCGTGCATCGCCTCGCGCCTGGGAACCGTAAAGTACCATTGTGACAAGGCGGCTGTCGTAGATTTGCTCGAATTGCGATCGGAGTTGCATCAATATGTTCTTAAGTTTATGGTTAATGTTCATATTTGCGATAAGTGATTGTAGGGCGATATGTCCTCTGTGCTAAAATTGGTATAGAGAAACAAGATTAAGTATAAACCAGGTGCGAGGTGATTTCAAGTCAAGATTGGACATTTCCCGAAGCAGCTAGCCAGAAAATACCCCAATCTTGGGGCGATGCACAGCCAAACAAAAAGAAACCAGGTTGGCGGTGGCGAGATCCAGCAAATCAGGGAAATGGCGTGAGGATTGACAAAGGGGATGCAGATAGCAGTTTTCCTTCTCAGCAGGTAGACCATGTTATTCTTAGGAAAGACGGTCAAGTTATCGGTAAAAATGGTCAACTCATTGCAGGTAGCATCAAAAGTAATCCCACAGAAGCTCACATCCCTTTAGATGAATGGTTGCAGTGGCAAACCTGGTACGCACCTTAGTAAAGGAGAAAGTTTTATGGTAAAGTATCCGAAAATGAGAGAAGAGTTATTAGAAACTCTCCGCAGTTTGGCAGATATAGAATATCAACATAAAGTTTGGGTAGACAGCGATTATCCGCCAGGAATTGAGTGCGATTGTTTTGATGAGGCGGTTCATTTTCTTTACGACGATACAGTGTTGGCAGAAAACCCTAATGCGGCGATCGGAGTAATTATTGAAAATGAAAAAGAAGCCCGTTTGATGTCAGCAGTTTGTCAGGCTATTGACTTAGTATTTGAGGCGTTGGGGACAGAAGCTTCTGATGAGGAGTATATTAAATCTTCTGAGTGGACAAGCGTAGTTGAGGCGGCATCGAAAGCGTTGCAGGCTATGGAAATTCAATCGCAGGAAGCGGTTAAGGTTTAAGTGAAAGGGCGATTCCCGACGGGATAGCTACCCTTCACGCACTTTAAGCAGAATGCTGCAAATCTGGCTGGGTTTTGGCAACAACAAAAGGGGATTCGATATCAATCAGCCAGTTTTCATCAATAACTTTGAGATTGGCATCTAAAATCAGAGTCAGTTCGCCAATTTCATCATCGCCATCATCGCTAACCAGGTTGTTTTGGCCAGCAGATAGATCGGCTTTGAGTAAAAATTTAAGTTTAATCCAGTGAGAAGTGGGATGGTTGTTGATGATATTTGTGCCGATCGATCGGCCGATTAACTCAGCACAGATTGGACGAATGAAAGCTATTTCTTCATAAAACTTATTGCTCTCCCAATAACCGCGTATTTTGTAATTACAGGATTCTAAATGTTTCTCGATTAGGTGGTTTAGGGCGATCGGTGCTAATAGTTTAGCAAGTTCATCCCAAATTTGGTGATTTGTCGAGGTTACTGCATTCATTAGATTGCATTGGGTTGTCTGCGATCGCGATTCTTTCGTTATATCAAATATCCCACTCCGATTTTCTCCTACTGGCTATAGCTTGTCTTATGAATGGTTGTCAAAGCGGTAAAAATTCCCTATGGTGTTGGAGAAACAGAATTAGTTAGGACTTAGATGGGAGCCCAGAAACCGGGTTTTTTTACGAAAAAACTTCGTTGCAGCCCTGAAATTCGGTAAAAAACCCGGTTTCTTTGGTCGCGTAAGTCCTGACTCAAAAAAAGAGCGATCGCACTCTGAGTAAGGAAAGGGCGATCGCACTTTCAGCAGCTAAGTCAATTTTCACTCGTCTTTGAGTAGGTGATAAGCACCTAAACCAATTGCTATACCTAATACTGCGGGAGCCACAACAGCAGCAGCAACAGCAGCGCTACCACCAACCGTAGCAGCAGCAATAGTTCCACCAAAACCTCCAATTGTTGATGCAACTTGTCCTGCTATTCTTCCATTTTTTCGTGCTTCACGTTCGCGCTCAGTCAAAGCTTCATCATCTTCAAGCATTTTACCAACTATAAAATCAGCAACTAATCCACTGGCTATACCACCCACACCTCCAATACCAGCAGCCGCTTTACCCGCTACAGCAGGCGCTTGTTTCAGCCCTACATTGATGAGAAATTTAGATATAGGGTTGGCAGATTGAATCGCAGCTTCAGTGGCGATTTTAGTTGCAACCTTGGTTCCTGTGCCAATAGCTACTCCTCCAACTAAACCAGCAACTCCACCTTGAGCTTGTGCGACTTGTTCACTCTTATCTTTTCCTGTTTTGCACCAATAAGCAAAATGCTCACAATTATTGCTGAAAAGGTCATATCCTTTTTCGCCTAACCTGCTCTCTGCTCGTCTGACTACTGCATCATCTGAACAACATTTTCCATACTCCTTTACATGAATTTTGTTTCCTGATGCAAAATCATTCTTAGAAATACGACAAATTTTTTCACCTTGACGCTTTCCATAATGAATAACACTATCATCGCCACAGTCGATACCGTGATGAGTGTGTGGAAGCTGTTGAGTATAGATATGATCGCCTTTTGCCATAGTTTTTAACCAGGTGAGGTTCAATAAGTATTAAATATCACAGATAACCTAGTTTTTGTCAATACGGGAAAACACTTAGATGCTCTGCAGGTGACACTGCGGGGAACATCTCAAAAGTGCCAGAGAATATGCAATTATCTCGATCGCAATTTTTGAAAGTTATGCAATCCTTGGGACGGCGTTCATTAATTGAAAAAATCCAGGAGGGCGATCGCACATTTTTCAGCCTTGCACCCGTACTAAAAGAGTATGTCAAAACTAACTATTCCTGCCCCAACATAGAACAAGAAGCCCGATCGCCCTTATAATATTCTTAGTATTGGGAAGCCAAAAACCATGTCACTCACACAAACCCAAGTAACCTATACTGAAGCTCTGGCCAATCTCGATCAACTGTGCGAACAAGTCATCAGCGATCGCGATGCCATCATCATCACCCGCAAAGACGGCGAAAACGTAGCCTTAATTGCCGCTGATGAGTTGGCAAGTCTACTGGAGACTTTACACCTACTGCGATCGCCCAAAAACGCCGATCGCTTATTGAGTGCTCTGAAACAGGCAAAAGCCAGAACGGCCAAACCTCTTTGTTAATCCACTTAGGCCAAGCGTAGTCCAACAATTGTATCATAATCAAATTCAATCTAATTTGTCAATTCATCGCTAAATGCACGTTATCAGTCGAAAAAAATTAAGAGACTACTGCCAAAATCATGCTGATTCCTGCGAAGCCCTCGATGATTGGTACAAGATTGCCAGTCAAGCCAACTGGACTAAGCTTATTGAAGTTCAAACTATTTATCCTCAAGCTGAAGCAGTTGGAAATTTTACAATTTTCAACATCAAAGGAAATAAATATCGCTTAATCGTAAGTCTTAACTATCAAAAGCAGATTGTTTATATCAAGTACATTTTGACTCATGCAGAATATGACAAAGACAACTGGAAAAATGATCCTTACTTTTGACTCCGACAAGTACAGCAGCCTGCTATCTCAATATCAACCTCGAATCATCAAAAATGAAGATGAAAACGAGATATTTTTGGAAATCGTTGAAAGCTTGCTTTCTCGGAAAAATCTAACTCCCGAAGAAGATACTCTCCTAGAACTCTTAGTCAAACTAATTGAGGATTTTGAAGAAACTCACTATCAACTGAATGCTTCAACTCCCCACTCAAGACTTCTTCATTTGATGGATGCTAGAAGTTTAGAACCAGCCGATTTAGTAGAAATTATTGGCACAATTGAGATGGTAACTGAACTCCTTAACGGTCAGCTAGAAATTACAAAAAAACAAGCTGAGGCTTTGGGAAAGTTTTTTCATGTAAATCCGGGTTTGTTTCTGTTTAATTAATCGCAATCTCTCATACCTAACCCCCATTTTCTAATATGGAATCCAATCTAACTTATCGATCCATTCTTCAGCTTCAGTAGTTTCCCAAATAAAATGAATTGTTTCTGCCCATCTGCCGATACTTCCACTTGGACGCACCCAAACTAATCCCCAACTTTGTCTCCCTGCGGCCCAATGTTCCTCCAAATGTCCGGGAATACTTTTGCGATTATCCGTCACCAATAGTCGTTTCGATGATTCCAAATAAATCAGAATCTCTGGATCTAATGTTCCGAATGGCGGTGCATTTGAATCGCCCACCCGCAAAATATCTATCTCCGGTTGAAGTTTTAAAACAGCACTTTTGAGCTTAGGCGGCAAATTTTCATCTAGTAAAAAACGAATTTTCACTTTAGGTTAAGCAACTCCTGTTCTCGCTGTGCTTTGATTGCTCTCAAACGCAATGCTAGAGGAGATGGATTAGCCAAAGATTCCTGATAGCGTTCTTCCCGCCACTTGGCCAGCCGCAACATATAAGCATCCATCTGTCTGCGATTTTGCAGATAATAGGTTAGCGTCGCGTAAATTTTCTCTAAATTTAGACTCGGTAATTCTTCCAGAATTTGGTCTGGGGAATATCCATCCAAGTAATATTTAATCACGTCGTCGATGCCGATCCGATGTCCTTTGATGCGGATATCATCGGGGTCGAGAAACTCAAAATAGTCTTCTAGTTGCATCGGTGGATCTCCGAATACTTAGTTAATAGGATTTTATCATAAATTGAAAAGGGCGATCGACCTTATATAATAGAAACTTGTGCGATCGCCCTTTATCCTCCTGATCATGCTCCAAATCCGCCGCCGTCCCCCCAGCACCTCCGTCTCCGTACTCTACCTCAGCTACAAAATCGCCGTACCCGACGCCGAACCCCAGCACATCCTCGAAGAAATAGTCTGGGAAAAAGAAACTGAAGTAGCCCAAAAGCGCGATCGCACGCCCTTAAACGAACTTCACAAAAAACTCCCCTTCGCACCACCAACCCGCGACTTTCTCGCCGCCCTGAAAGATGGCAAAACCAAACCAGCCATCATCGCCGAAGTCAAAAAAGCTTCCCCAAGTAAAGGCGTAATTCGTGAAGATTTCGATCCAGTGGCGATCGCCAAATCCTACCAACAAAACGGCGCAACTTGCATCTCCGTCCTCACCGATGAAAAGTTCTTTCAAGGCAGCTTTGAAAACCTCAGCAACATCCGTTCTGCCGTGGATTTACCCCTGCTTTGCAAAGAGTTTATCATCTATCCCTACCAAATCTATCTCGCCCGCATTCACGGTGCCGATGCCGTACTTTTAATCGCAGCCATTCTGTCTGACAAAGACTTACAATACTTTGTCAAAATTGTCAAGACATTAGGCATGACAGCCTTAATCGAAGTTCACACTCAAGCAGAACTCGATCGAGTATTAACCCTACAAGGCGTAAACCTGATCGGCATCAACAACCGCAACCTAGCAGACTTTTCCGTCAGCCTAGAAACCACCAGCCAACTATTAGCCTCCCGCCAAACCGAAATCCAAGCAAAAGGCATCCTCACCGTCAGCGAGTCAGGAATCCACACTCCCACCGACCTCGATCGAGTTGCCAGAGCCGGTGCCGGTGCTGTCCTGATTGGCGAATCTCTAGTCAAACAGCCAGATCCGGGCGCAGCTTTAGCCTCCCTGGCCGCCGACATCGCCACTCCCCTCTCTCTTCTCTGACTCTGCGGTCTCTGCGGTCTCTGCGGTTAAATCATTCCGAAATAACCGTAAACGATACGAAAGGCGAGACTGCTTGACAAATAGCCCTGAATTCTGATAAGAGTTGATCAAGAAAAAGCAGAAAACAGGCATTTATCGTTCACCTGTGATGCCAAATCCGGTGGCATCAGAATTAACATTACCCGAAATCAGGAGACTGCACGTGCCGTTTCCCTACAATATAATTTTGGGGTAGGGAAACGGCATTGCCGTGTCCTCCGGTGCAGCCGGAATTGATATGATACCTCTTGCTGCAATGGGGTGTCGGTTCACTGAGGTAGATCAGCTTTTATGGAGCCAATTCCCCTTCCGTCGTACATTCACTACGAATTGCTACTTCAATTGTTGGAACGCAAAACGATGTTTGCTGTCAGTCAAAAATCACCGCAGCAAGCACAAGTTCACCAACTGATCATTACTTTGCGGAAAGCCCTTGCCCTTCAGAAGCAATTAGAACAAAGCTGCGAGCGATCGAACTTAGCAGTAGAACATCGCTGGTCTCTCAATGAAACTAACCCTATATGAGCTAAAAATTAAAAAACTTAGAGTGCAGATTCCGCAATTGAGCTTTTGGATTTATGCTGTTAACTTCCACAAAAACAGTTAGGACAACATCATGGACAACAAATTAATGCTGATGATTCCCGGCCCCACGCCGGTACCAGAAGCGGCTTTGCTGGCGATGGCCAAACACCCGATGGGCCACCGCAGCAAGGAATTTGATGCGATTTTTGCCGAATGTACCGAAAACCTGAAATGGTTGCACCAAACTCAAAGTGACGTGCTGAGTTTAGCCGTTTCCGGTACCGGCGCGATGGAAGCTGGGATCATTAATTTCTTGAGTGCGGGCGATCGAGTTTTAGTCGGTACCAACGGTAAATTTGGTGAACGTTGGGCCGAAGTCGCAGAAGCTTACGGTTTAAATGTCGAAATCATCAAAGCCGAGTGGGGCTTACCTTTAGACCCCGAAAACTTCCGCGAAAAACTCGAAGCAGACACAGACAAGCAAATCAAAGCCGTCATCATCACTCACTCGGAAACCTCCACCGGTGTCCTCAACGACCTCGAAACCATCAATCGCCACGTTAAAGCCCACGGTGAAGCTTTAATTATCGTCGATGCTGTCACCAGTTTAGGGGCTACCAATATTCCGATGGATGCTTGGGGAATTGATGTGATTGCTTCTGGTTCTCAGAAAGCTTACATGATTCCCCCTGGTTTGGGTTTTGTCGCCGTCAGCCCCAAAGCTTGGGAAGCTTACAAGACTGCGAAATTGCCCCGCTATTACTTGGATTTGGGCAAATATCGCAAAGAGGCGGCCAAAAATACGACTCCTTTTACTCCACCGGTCAATATGTTTTTTGGACTGCAAGTAACATTGCAGATGATGAAAGCAGAAGGGCTGGAAAATGTCTTCGCGCGGCACAAACGGTTGATGACAACTACTCGCGCCGCTGTCACAGCTTTAGGTTTGCCCTTATTTGCTGCCGATGATGCCGCCAGCCCTGCGATTACTTCAGTGATGCCGCCCGCCGAAGTAGATGCTCAAAAGGTGCGGACTTTGATGAAAAAGAGATTTGACATTGCGCTAGCCGATGGACAAGACCATTTGAAGGGGAAAATCTTCCGCATTGGTCATTTGGGCTTTGTGTGCGATCGGGATATTCTAGCAGCAATTTCTTCCTTAGAAGTCGTGCTGCAAGAATTGGGTTACGGAGGCTTTACTCCTGGTGCCGGCGTTGCCGCTGCTGCGAAACTTTTGGCTGAATCTTAATCCAAGTTGTTAAAGGATTTTGGGTTTTAGATTTTAGATAAAATCTCAAATCTAAAATCCTTTTAATATGCTTTGGCTAACCAATCAAAGATTTTATCCAATTGTTCTAGCGTCACCAAACCGTACTGCCACAAGACCATTGGCAAGGAATTCGGGTCGCGATCGCGTTGTCGCTGTTCGTTAGCGCCCACACGTTCAGCGACATCAATTGACGCACGAGAAATCGCCAAATCTTCTTGTAAAAATCGAATTAATCTTGTGTATGTAGCGGGTGCCATGAATTTTGCCTCCAAGTGTAGGACACCATTTTCTGATGCGAACCTGATGTTTTTGATGAGTAATAAGCCAGTTTTAAATCTGTCTTGTAACCGTTGATATCTGTTAAAACAGTATTTGCCGTTGAAAATGCGAAGTTTGTTGCTGAGCGCCCATCTCAAGCCAACCTTTCCCAAAAAGTGAAAGGTTTTGGATTTTTTTCCCTAGGGGTTCGCAGGATGTGCGATCGAACCTAAACTGAGTACCTCGGCATCTTTGCAGCACGAATGTGAAAAAAAATCTGCTACTTCAGACTACTAAAACAGTTTCAGAGCTTAACTTCATCTGCCAAAATGTAGAATCCGCAAATCTACTTCCCAAAAAATAGGTGAGATATGGCGATCGAACCTGAACCTGCTACCTGAAGTTAACTGGGCAAGTTATTTCTGCTCATAAGTAGGTAGACGCAAATCAATCTGGCTATCTAAAATCATTAAAAACCCGTGCAAACAGACTATGTTGCCAATTTGGCAGAAATTTACAATGATTTACATAACGGCGTTTAATTAGGCGCTCCTACTTAGCATCCTACTTCAGATAGATTTAGTAGATTTAGCTGGATTAAAAGAAGTTCCACAGAATTTCTTTTTCTGCTGCGAGCCTAGAAGACTGAACATCGTCTCTCAGAATGAGCAGCGAGGGGCTGACTCGTCTCTCATACCTAGGACTAAAAATTTACCGCTGTGGCAAACAAGCTCAAGCCCAGACTGACTAAGATTGACATCGTAGCAAATCTTTTGGTGTTTGTACTGACTTAATTATTAAGAATTTAACATATTTAATCAAGTTTTGTAAAGTTTCTAAATTTTTAGATTATAGCAGTCGCCAAGGCGAA
>DMYK01000477.1:3413-4394 GCA_003483675.1 Microcoleaceae cyanobacterium UBA11344 | reverse complement strand
TATTTTGGAGTTGTGCCTTCGGGCACGGCGGGCACGCAGCACAATACTTAGGATTGCCACACTCCCCAGTGTTGCAAACTCTGTCCGATTGGATTACTGTAATTCCGGCGATCGCTTTTTTAAGTCTCTCCAACCGCTACGAATTCTTAGTAGGTTCCACCCAAATTCTTCAATCTAAAAAAGAAACAGAACAAGCCCTCAGCGAAACTACTCAGCGATTTCAAGCAATCTTCGATCAAGCTTTTCAATTAATAGTGCTATTGGAGCCAGACGGTACTCTGATCGAAGCCAATCAAACAGCGCAGTCCTTGGGCGATTTCCCACCGTCAGAGATGCTGGGGCGGAAATTTTGGCAGACACCCTGGTGGGCCTCATCCCCAACCAACCAGGAACAGCTAAAAACTAACATTCAACAAGTCTCCGCCGGCAAATTTGTCCGCTCAGAATACGAAATCACCGGAGTCAATAACCAGGTGATCGTAATTGATCTATCGTTTAAGCCTCTATTAAATGAAGCTGGGGAAGTATTTCAAATACTCGCCGAAGGCCGCGACATCAGCGATCGCAAAAAAGCCGAACAAGAGCTCGATCGATTTTTTACCCTTTCCCTAGACTTGGTTTGTATTATAGATTTTGAAGGCAAATTCAAGCGCGTGAATCCCGCTTGGGTAACAACCCTCGGCTACAGCCTAGAAGAACTGCAAGACCAACCTTTTCTCAATTTCCTCCATCCAGACGATCGCGAACAAACCACAGCCGAAACCGGCAAATTATCGAGCGGCATCGAAACAATCGCTTTTGAAAATCGCTACCGCTGCAAAGACGGTTCCTACAAGTGGCTGTCATGGAAAGTGCGACCTTTACTCGAAGAAAACATCTTGTATGCAGTGGCTCGCGACATTACCGAAAGCAAACACGCAATTACTAAATTACAAGAAACAACATCACAATTAGCTCATTCCGAATCCGAACTGCGGCAGC
>DMYK01000477.1:0-3310 GCA_003483675.1 Microcoleaceae cyanobacterium UBA11344 | reverse complement strand
TCTTCCCGACGAGTGGTCGGCAAAATACGGTCTATTTTTGCCCGATGCAGTCACTCCCTATCCCACAGCCGACATCCCTTTAACGCGGACAATTCGAGGAGAAGCAGTTGACAACATAGAGATTTTCACCCGCCACGCAAGTCAGCCGGAGGGACTGTGGATCAAAATTAACGGCAGGCCGCTCAAAGACGAAACCGGGGCCCTCAAAGGCGGCGTAGTTGTCTGCCGCAACATTACTGAAGAAAGAGCATCCAGGCAGCGAATGCAGCAGTTAGCCGAGGAACAAGAACGCTTGCTGCAAGAACTCAAAACGCGGCAAAATGCTCTTGACGAAGCTGCGATTGTCAGCGAAACAGACTTCAAAGGAACGATTACCTACGTCAATGAAAGATTCACCCAAATCTCTGGTTACAGCATCGGAGAAGTCCTGCACCGCGACCACCGGATCGTCAATTCCGGCTATCACCCCAAATCATTTTTTCAAGAAATGTGGCTGACAATTTCTCGCGGATTGGTGTGGAAAAGCGAAATCAAAAATCGGCGCAAAGACGGCTCGTTTTATTGGGTTGATTCGACGATCGCCCCGATTTTTGGCACCAGTGGCAAAATTGTTAAATATATCGCCATCCGCTTTGACATCACCGAGCGCAAAGAGGCAGAAGAAAGGCTCGAAAAACTCGCAGCCGAACGCAAAGCTGAAGCTGATTCGATGACACAGCAAGTCCTCAAACTGTTGGGAGAAATTAAAGGCGCGGCTCAAGGCGATTTGACTGTCAGAGCTGAAGTTACTAACGATGTTTTAGGTGCTGTTGCCGATTCTTTCAACTTCCTAATCGGTTCTCTGCGGAAGGTGGTAACGGGAATTCAAACTTTGGCAGAGCAGGTAACATTTGCTACCGGCGAGTCAATTAACAACACCAGCCAACTTACCGAACAAGCTGAAGTTCAAGCAGTAAAAATATCTGCCATCATGCGAGAAATTGATCGAATTGTGAATTCGATTCGCGACGTGCGAGATGTTTCGGTGCGAGCTGAAACAGTGGCTCAGCAGTCTTCTCACAAGGCGGAAGTCGGCGGTATGGCTGTCGATCGAGCTGTCGAAGGTATTAACGAACTGCGATTGACGATCGCCTCTACCTCAAAAATGATGAAACGTTTGGGCGAGTCTTCCCAACAAATTGGCAAAATTGTGACTTCGATTTCTCAACTTGCTTCCCAAACTAATTTGTTAGCTCTCAATGCTACCATTGAAGCCGCCCGTGCCGGCGAACAAGGTTTAGGTTTTGCCGTTGTTGCCGAAGAAGTGCGAAAATTAGCAGAAAGATCAGCCGGCGCTACCGAAGAAATCTCCGAAATTGTCGGTACAATTCAAGAAGAAATCAGCCGTGTGATGAAGGCGATGGAATCGGGCACACAAGAAGTTGTCGAAGGTACTAGGCTCGCCAGCGAAGCTAAAACTCACCTGAATGCTATCATTCAAGTCAGCCGGGAAATGAATTCTTTGGTGCAGAACATTACCCGGGCGACGGCGAAGCAAACTGTTTCGGCTGAGGAAATTTCTAGCAGTATGCAGCAAGTAAACGAGATTGCGAATACAACTGCACAAAAAGGTTCGGATGTCAAAGCATCGCTTGATGATTTATCTGGTTCTGTTGGCAAATTGAAAAAATCAGTGGCGAATTTTAGGAGTTAGTTGACGGTTGACTGTCAACAGACAACAAATTAATATGAATGATGACGATTTAAACCAATTAATAGATGCTTTCACCGCTGAAACCCAAGAGTTTCTCCAATCAATGGAGACCAACTTATTGGCGATGGAAGCTGCTGAGTTAAAAGAGCGATCGACCTTGGTTAAAGAAATGTTGCGGGCCGCTCACTCCATCAAAGGTGCGGGTTCGATGTTGGGCTTTCCAAACGTGTCTGCCGCAGCTCACACTCTGGAGGACTGTTTTGTCATTTTGCGCGATCGCACCGACTTGTCGGCCCTGGAACCGGCAACTGTGACTGTTTTACTGCAAGGGGTGGATGCTCTCAAAAAGATTGCGGCAGAATCAATTCATCACTCGGATGTCAGCACCCCCGATCAACAGGAAAACTTGGAGACGATCGCCCAAATTCAAGCTCAATTCGAGGCTAAATACGGCCGGCCAGAATCGCCGACAGTCCCAGCTAGCAGCCTCTCAGCAGCCCCAGAAACCCTGAAACTGATTTTTGAACATGAGTTGCCGCCAGTGTTCGATCGCCTAGAAACCGAACTTTCCCAAGCTTCTGAGACAGATTTAGCAAAAAGCGTCACCGCAATCAACCAGGTTTATTACCAACTCTCCGGCTTGGCTGGAATGTTGCAATTGCCAGATTTTGGGAAAATTGCCGAACCCCTCCGAGATTTGATCGACTCAAAAGATTTGACACTAGAAAGGTTGCAATCCGAAGGTTGGGCGATCGCCCAAAACCTGCAAAACGCCCGAGGGCAAATATTAGCAGGAAAGGCGATCGAACTCCCCCAAATATCCCCCGCACCCGAACCAGAATCACAAATAGAAGTATCGGAAACATCGGAAACCCCTGTTTCTTCCCCCAATCCCCCAATCTCCCCCTCCTCTAGTGCCCCACTTCCCAACCCGCAAAGACCAACAATCCGAGTAGACTTAGAACGCCTAACAGAATTAGTCAATCTAGTCGGCGAATTAGTCATCAACCGCACCAACTTAGAACTTCAAGAATCCGAACTGCGTGGCGAAGTCAAGCGCATCCGCCGTAATATTGTCGATTTAAACCAATTCGGCAGCCAGTTGCGATCAGAATATGACAGGATGAGTTTTGGAGACTGGAAAAGTACAAATAGCAGCCCAGTCATCGGAAAATTTGGAGAACTAGACAAAGAATTTCCAATTATTACTAACAGCAAATCCTCTGGACTTCATGGTCACTTTGATGCCTTAGAGATGGATCGTTATACAGAGTTCCACTCTACAGCCTCAGAAGTCATCGAAACCGCCGAAGCAATTTCTCACTCTGCCACCAAATTAGACGCCTTAGCCATGAGATTCGAGCGCAGCATCGACCAACTGCGCCGCATCACCGAACAACTCCGCAGCCGCGTCATGCAGTTGCGAGTAGTCAGTTTCAGTCGCGCCGTCGATCACTTGCCGCGAGCGCTCAGGGATATGTGTCTCACATACGATAAAGATATCAACCTGCTGCTGTTGGGACGCGATACCAAAATTGACGAAAGTTTGCTCGACGCCTTGCGCGACCCCTTAGTACACCTAGTCAGAAACGCTTTCGACCACGGCATCGAAATGCC
>DMYK01000267.1:7598-11084 GCA_003483675.1 Microcoleaceae cyanobacterium UBA11344 | reverse complement strand
GGGGTCATCTAAAGTGCGAAAATGGGGAAATAAACCCTGTTCCATTCCAACTAGAAATACTACGGGAAATTCTAAGCCTTTCGCAGAGTGCAGCGTCATCAACGACACACGAGAATCTCCTTCTTGCAAATCATCTAAATCCGATGCTAAAGATGCTTTTGACAAAAATGCTGTCAGGGTTGGTTCTTCGTTTTCTTCTTCAAATTGTAGCACGGCATTGTACAATTCTCGGACGTTTTCGATGCGATTTTGGGCTTCATCTGTTCCTTGGTTTGTCAAGTCTTCAATGTAACCAGAATCTTTGATAATTCCTCGGACAATTTGGGAAGCCGGCAGGGTTTCAACTTGCTTTTGCCAATGGCTAATCATTGCGGCAAATTTAATCACAGGTTTTGCCGATCGCCCTGCGATCGTATTGACAGAAGACTCATCGCTGAGGATTTCCCACAGGGGAATTCCTAATTGATTCGCAGTGTCTTCGATTTTAGCAACTGTGGTATCGCCAATGCCGCGGCGGGGAGTATTAATGATGCGTTTGAGACTAACGCTGTCGTAGAGATTGGCAAGCGTCCGCAAGTATGCTAAGATATCTTTGATTTCTTTGCGATCGTAAAACTTCAAACCCCCGACAACATTGTAGGGAATATCAAAGCGCATTAATGCTTCTTCAAAGGAGCGAGATTGAGCGTTGGTGCGGTAGAGAATCGCAAAATTACTCCCCTCTTCAAATTCCGAATTCTGTCGCTTCAAGGTGTGAATTTGACCAGCTACAAATTCCGCTTCCTCTAATTCGTTGTCAGCACGCCAGATCACAATCGGAGCTCCCGGCTCGCGAGTGGCACGCAGCACTTTATCAATGCGTTCGGTATTGTTTTTAATTAAGTGGTTTGCGACTTCCAGGATGTTCGATCGCGATCGATAGTTTTCTTCTAATTTTACCATTGTCTTGGTTTTTTCATCAGACAAACCATCCCCGAATTCTTCTTGAAATTCCAACAATATGGTATAATCTGCCATGCGAAAACTATAAATCGACTGATCGACATCACCGACTATAAAAATAGAGCGATCTTGCCATTTATCAAAGTCTTTTGGCTCTGCACCGTTTGTAACCAAAAGCCGAATTAAATCGGATTGAGTGCGGTTGGTATCTTGGTATTCATCAACTAAAATATGACGAAATTTTTTATGCCAATAATTTAATACTTGCTCGTTTTGGCGCAAAAGTTGCACCGGAACTAGGATTAAATCGTCAAAATCTAAAGCATTGTTTGCTGCTAAAGCGTCTTGGTAGCGACTGTAGACATCAGCAATAACGCGACCTTTGTAGTCTGGTTCTGCTAACTGGTATTCTTGAGGCGACCAACCTTTATTTTTAGCATTGCTGATGATGTAGCGGACTTTTCGCGGTTCAAATTTCTTGTCGTCGAGGTTGAGAGTTTTGGTGACAATTTGTTTGACAAGAGTTTGAGCGTCTGATTCGTCAAAAATCGAAAAGTTTCGTTTCCACTGGCGGCCTTTTTCGTCTTGATATTTCTCAATGTCGTAGCGGAGAATCCGGCCGCAGAGAGAGTGAAAAGTTCCCATCCAAATGTGTTTGGTAATGGTATGATAAATGTGCGATCGCAATTTTGTTTGTTGGTCTGCTGGCAATTCTGTCAAAGCTTTGCCACATTCCGCTTCAGCTTGTTGATTTGCCAACAATTTCTCAATTCTGTCTTTCATCTCTCTGGCGGCTTTATTCGTAAATGTCACCGCCAGAATATTTTCGGGATCAACTCGATTAGTGCGAATTAAATTAGCAACTCGGTAAGTTAGAGCTCGCGTTTTGCCGGAACCGGCCCCGGCGACTACTAACAGTGGCCCGTTATAATGTGAAACTGCTTGGCGTTGAGATGGGTTGAGATTACTGAGAAAGCTTGTGGTGAGCTTGTCGAATCCATCGGTAGTTTGAGTCATAGCTAAAAACCTTGTGGTGAGCTTGTCGAATCCATCAGTTTAATTGTTTAAATGGAGGATGATACTTGGGCGTGGAATATCAGAATTTTTTTAAGGGTAAGGTGCTGAGGTTGTACCCTACATTTAGATATTTTGCATAAGTCTTAACATTATAGCTAGGAATTGGATTTTTTCAGGACTTACGCACGGGTAGTCAGAAACCGGGTTTTTTGCGAAAAGATGCGTTGCAGCCCACAGATTCGGTGAAAAACCCGGTTTCTCGGCCCCAATGAGGTGCGCGGTACGCACCCTACAGTATAACTAGAACTTAATTTTTTTAACTTTTAAACATCCGTTTCAGCCAAATTACAGCTAATATTCCCAATCCCAACCAGATTGTCACAATTACAGCAGCAGCTCGACTTGTAGGTTTAGTTTGCTCTTTTTCGGTGGCGGCTTTTTCTCGACATTCACCTAACACCTCTGGCGGAATCATTTTTATTACTAGCCAAATTCCCAAAGGCACAATTATTAAATCGTCTAAATAGCCGAGAATTGGTATGAAATCGGGAATTAAATCGATCGGGCTGAAAGCATAGGCAACGGTAACACCAGCTAACATTCTCGCATACCAAGGTACTCTGGGGTCAATACTGGCTAAATAAATAGCGTAAGTTTCTTTTTTGAGTTTCCTAGCAAGTTGTTTTAACGATTGCATATATTAACTGTTCTTTGTTCAATGAGGCACGATAGCGGATAGGGCATAGGGCATAGGGCATAGGGCATTGATCGGCTTGTACCTCACTTACTTGAGAATCGCTATATTAACTGTTCTTATATCAATTCCCAATGCCCAATTCCCAATGCCCCATTCCCAATTCCCCATTCCCAATTCCCCATTCCCAATTCCCCATTCCCAATTCCCCATTCCCCATTTAAGTTGCTAAAAGTGTAACCGTGGGGAGATCTGAAAATTTCCGTTGCAATATAAGATTATACCATCTCTTGTATATGAGGAGAATCAAGTTTATGAATTCAATTTTACGATCGCCCGATCGCATTAATTTCCGCAGTCTGATCGCAGCTTTATGTTTAACCTTAACTCTCGTTAGTTTTGTGGGACCAGGCCCGGCGGCGGCTCAAGAACAGCGGCTGAGAACGCTGACAGTTACTGGGCGCGGGATAGAAGTAATTCCCACAACCCAGACTCAAGTGCGCCTGGGAGTTGAGGTGCAGGGAAAAACGGCGGCCGCAGTGCAGCAGGAAGTGGCGAGGCGATCGTCCGCTGTGGTAGAGTTGCTGCGATCGCGCCCAGTCGAAAAACTCGAAACTTCGGGTATTAGTCTCAATCCCACCTATAGCTACGAAAATAACCAGCAGCGGCAGCTTACAGGATATATTGCGACGAATACAGTTACTTTTCGCATTAATACTCAATCTGCCGGCACTTTGCTCGATGATGCGGTGAATGCCGGGGCCACACGCATTGACGGTGTGAGTTTTGTGGCCGCCGAAAGTGCGATCGAATCTGCTCGAAAGCAAGCACTC
>DMYK01000267.1:0-7403 GCA_003483675.1 Microcoleaceae cyanobacterium UBA11344 | reverse complement strand
TGCGGGCTGCATTCTAATTGAACGTAAAATGCGATATCTGTTAGAAACCTGACTTCTTAAATAGGTCGGGTTTCTGGTTTTTTTAGTTGTTTATATCTGTCTAATTTTTGTCATATAAAACAGCTTGAATATCCGAATAATATGATAAAATTAAATCAGTAAATATCCAACTAAATTTTTATGACGCGATTCATTCACGATCGCTTTGCCAAAGAATATCTGGAAGAACTTCTGTCTCCAATCGGAACAGTTAATATTGGTCGCGATGTCACTTCAGAAGTGCGCGAAATCGATGTTTACTTCACTCCAACTACCCTCACCCCAAAATACTTAGAAACTTTGGGAGTTTTGGGAAGAATGGCAAGCGCAACTGCAATCTTTGAACCGTTTCGCAATCCGGTAAGTTTCAGCGAAATTTGTAGCTGTCTGGGTAAGTTATTGGATGTGCGAGGTGAATTAGAGCGGCAAGCTAGAAGAGAAAATACTCGCTATGATGACGCTCAATTGCCGAAATTGTGGATTTTGACTCCCACAGCGTCAGAAGCTTTGTTAAGCGGGTTTCACGCGACACCAGACGCTGAAAGCTGGCCCCAGGGAATTTATTTTTTGGGGGAACATTTGAAATCGGCGATCGTGGTGATTCACCAATTGCCAGAAACTCCAGAAACCCTGTGGTTGAGGATTTTGGGGAAAGGGAAAGTGCAGCAACGGGCGATCGCCCAATTGAGCGCTTTAGCAACGGACGATCCGTTACGGATGATCGCGCTAGAATTGTTGTATCGTCTACAATCACATTTAGTAGTCGAAACCAAACCAGAATTTGAGCCAGAAGAGCGGGAGTTAATTATGGCCATTGCACCACTTTTTCAAGAACAGTTAGAAGCCGCACAAAAACAAGGAATTGAACAAGGAATTGAACAAGGACTAGAACAAGGACTAGAACAAGGAAGACAAACACAACAACGCTTAATTTTAGAAAATTTTCTGCAAGTACGATTTGGAGAAATCAACTCAAAAATGACTGCTTTCTTATCTCCAATATCCAAGTTTACCGCGGCGGAATTTACGGTGTTGTTGCTGGCAATATCCATGCTAACCGTGGATGAAGCAGGAAGACAACAAGCGGTAAAATTATTAGCAGAAAATGTTTTGAGAATGCGCCAAAATGAATTGGGGGATCTTCTGCCTACAGCCCTTACCAATTTACTAGCATTGCCTGTCGATGAATTGACATTGTTTGTAGAACAATTGCCTCAGTTATCGGCTGATGAATTGAGAGCAAGGTTGGCAAGGTAAAACACGGAATCTGGGTATTATGTTTTTTTAGGTGGGCTTAGTTAGTTAGATGTGCGATCGCACTATTAAGCGATCGCAAACTCTGTATATTGCCGCAAATGTGGTGGATGAAACGCCAATACAATATCCTCCCGCGATACCCCAGCCTGCAAAAAATCTGTTACCACTCCATCTTCTGTCCAATCTTCCTCAATCCAAATTTTTCCATCCCGCAATCGCACATGAATAGTATTTCCCTTAATCCGTTCTTCCCCCTGCCAACCCATTACTATCAATAAATAATGGTCATGTTGTTCGTCAAAAATCAGCGCATTTTCTAGCTTTGAATTGGTAGACTTTGCCCCCAACTCGTAATACTCAGTTAAAACTTTCCGAATCAAATGACGATAATACTCTAATTTATCCATCGCTCAATCCCCTCCGATTCAGGGTCAAAAACTAGCAATTTTACTCGATTAGTTTCAACAATTAATTGGGATATTTTCTTCTGAAAGCCACCGTTATAAACTCTGCTGGCGATCGCCAAATACAACTCGTACTCCGATGACTGGGCTTGTAAAATATTGCGGTAAATGATATATTGACCAACCGCACCTTCTAGATCGTTAATGAAAGAGCGCCCTAAAAAACTCTTCACCTCAACAATAATTTTTCGTCCCTGCGATTCTGCTGCGATCGACTTTTCGGCCGCAATATCTGGATAGAGTTGATCCCCGCCATATTCAAGCACATAGTTTTCAGCAACTATCAGCCAGCCATCTTTAATCAGCGCTTGCTTGACTGCATCATGGTAGATATCTTTAGCTGGCATCGCGAGTTCATTAATTTGATATTCCACATTTTAACTCAAGCGATCGCACATCCAATCCCCAACCCCAGAACCACAGACACCCCCACAACCTCAAATTACTACCGGATTGGCGATCGAAGTGACAGAGATCGACTAAAGTAAACAGAAATTATTATTGGCGGTGATTAGAGTGATTGAAACTTTAGCAACAGGAATCGCAGCAGCAGGTTCGCTGCTGGCATTAGGCGGGTTGGGCCTGGAGTTGAACTATCGCCTGCTTCCCCGTGGAAATAAACTAGAACTCACAGCCGGAGAATGGCACTTAGCCATCTCCGAACCCAACCACTACCTGTTGGTGGGGGAAATGGAGTTCCGCAACCTGACAAAGCGGTTTGAGATTATGTTACCGTCCGTGCGCGCTGGAGTGAAACTGCTGTCAGATGGAAGTTTAGATGATGTTACTTCCAAAACCAAGGTAATTCCTTGCCACAACGACGCATCAGCTAGAGCCGACGATTACTGGTTCGGCTACATCGTGAAAGCCCAAAAAACCACGAAAATCAAAGTCTCTGTAGACATTCAAGGGCAAGATTTAAGCAAATTGCAGTCAGCTTGGGTGCAAGTAAATTATGTCACCTACGGCCCCGGTGGCCGCATCCCGAAAGTCCGCCACGTAGTAGTACCCTTGCAATTTCCCAACTCCGAGACAGTACCAAATGCCCGCAATGTCGGAGTTGCCGAAGTTTTGCCGATTCGTACCCACATACTGACGGAATTGGACCATCCCGTCGAAATTGTCAAGCGTTACGTGCTACCCCGCGCCCAGAAAGGTGATATTGTCGCCCTAGCAGAGACTCCCTTGGCTTTGATGCAGGGACGTTACCGCCATCCCAGCGAAGTCAAACCCGGATGGGCGGCTAAGCGAGTCTGTTTGTTTTTCTTGCCCATGTCGAGTTTGGCTACAGCCTGCGGAATGCAGACTTTGGTTGATGTAGTGGGGCCTTGGCGCGTAGTTGCAGCATTTGCGATCGGCGCTGTGGCGAAAGTATTCGGTAAACCTGGAGTCTTCTACCAGCTAGCAGGGGAACAAGCCAGGCTGATTGACGACGTTACCGGTACTCTGCCTCCTTTTGACCAATTTATCGTGCTGGGGCCGGACAATCCTCAGCAAGTGGTAGAGCAAATTCAACGAGAAACTGGACTGGCGGCGGCGATCGTAGACGCTAATGACTTGAAAGCAGTTAAGATATTAGCAGCGACCTCCGATTTATCGGTAACATTTTTAGAGCAAGCCTTGCGTAGCAACCCCGCAGGGAATGCAGATGAGCGAACACCGGTGGTTGTAATTCGACCCCTGCCAAAGAACTCTTGAGTTAAAAATTAACAATTAAAAATTCAAAAGGTGATTTGGCATTTTTAATTCTTAATCTAGGAAGAAGGGGAGGAAAAAGCAAAGTTTTAAGTTTTAAATTAATCACAGAAAATTCACAGCTCAAAACTCAAAACTTCCCTAACTCTTCCCCTTTTGAAATTTTTGATTTTTTAATTGATAATTTTCCATTCCCCACTTCCCTGCTATGACTTCATTTCCTTCCCAAAACCAAAACCAGGTTGTGATCCGCCCGTTTCAGTACCGCGACATCGAGGTGATGGAACAACTTTGCGCGGAAACAGCCGATGAGGCGGAAAACCCCAAGGGCGCAAGCCCAGACTTGGTATTGAGCAGCAAGTTGCAGCAGCTTCGCCGCTGGTACGGACTGCTAAAGATTTTGAGCCTGTTTCCCAACCCTTGTCAGTACCTGTTCCGGGCTCATGTTGCCGAAGAAGAGGGCCGAGTTAAGGGCGTGATTCAGATTTCTCCTTTTAACCGCACCCGCAGCACTTGGCGGATCGATCGCATCGGCGTAGACTCAGAAGCCCGCAGCAAAGGCATTGGTTCGATGCTGCTGCGGCACTGCTTTGAGGCGGTATGGGAGGCGCGGACATGGCTGCTGGAGGTGAATGTCGGCGACACATCAGCCCTGGCTTTGTATCGGCAAAATGGGTTTCAGCCTTTGGCCCAGATGACTTATTGGACGATCGCCCCGGAGCGGCTTCAAGAAATGGCCATTTCTACGCCAGATTTGCCCAACCTGCTGCCGGTCAGCAACGCGGATGCTCAGTTACTTTACCAACTAGATACCGCGTCTATGCCGCCACTGGTGCGCCAAGTATTCGATCGCCATATGCAAGATTTCAAAACCAGTTTTTTGGGTGCTTTGATCGAAGGTGTCAGACAGTGGCTAAGCAAAACTGAATTAGTCAGCGGTTACGTGTTTGAACCGCAGCGGAAAGCCGCGATCGGCTATTTTCAGGTGCAGCTATCCCGCAACGGCGATCAGCCTCATGTCGCCCAGTTGACGGTACACCCAGCCTACACTTGGCTTTACCCTGAACTGCTGTCTCAGATGGCCCGCCTCGTTCAAGATTTCCCGGTTCAAAGTCTGCACCTGGCTTCGGCTGATTATCAGCCGGAGCGAGAAGCTTATTTGGAGCAATTTGGAGCTGTGCGTATATCCCACAGTTTGCTGATGTCTCGATCGGTATGGCACAAATTGCGCGAGTCTAAGTTGGGATCGATCGAAGGGCTTCAGCTCTCCGATGTGTTGCAAAGCTTCCAGCCAACTCGCAAACCAGTACCCGGTAGGATGTCTTGGCTCGGCCCGATGGCTGAGGAACCCGCAGCCGGACAGGCTGCTGCGCCTGAGAT
This sequence comes from Microcoleaceae cyanobacterium UBA11344, assembly GCA_003483675.1. Lineage (GTDB taxonomy): Bacteria > Cyanobacteriota > Cyanobacteriia > Cyanobacteriales > Microcoleaceae > Microcoleus. Next base: position 2,568 of record DMYK01000267.1, on the reverse strand, counting down.
TAAGCCACTGTTGGCTGATTCGAGTAACGGGCGGGCTTTGGGGGTTAACCCCTTGGGCTGCCAGAATTCCGAATCAGCAGCAACTGATGGCAGCAGCATTTTGCCTCTCAAATTGTCGGATTTGCCGAGCGACGGCGATCAACAGTCAAGCATCTAATTTCTGAGGGGGAAAGTAGAAAAGATGCCCATTCTACATGGGTGTTAGGTGCGCGACGATCGTCCACAGGGGTTGATATTGCGCACCTAAATTTTAGGAGATTTTGCGATCGCCAATCTTGAACTTCAGCGGAACAACTCGCCCAAACATTGAAGTAATATTTTGCCCGGTTCTGATCAGTGACTTGGCGGCGCGATCGGGCGATCGCAACTTGACAATCTAGCCAATTTATATGTAGATTTTAACTAAGGATGAGGCTTAAACGCAATGAGCAATTTCAACATTCGCAAGTTAGAGGGAACGCCGAATTGGATGCGTTTCGCACCCTACGCAGCCCTGGGCATTTTACTATTTTCTCTCAATTCAGCAAGCGAACTCAATTATTTCTGGAGAGGCTACTTTGTCATTCTAGAAGCTCAAGCAGGTATAGTTCTACTGTATTTTGCGATGTCGAAGTTTCGCAAACACAAAAACAAATGAGTCAAGATTATAGTCCTGGACGCACTAATAACCTAATTATGTCATTCGCAAGTGTTGCGAAGCATCTCAAACCCTTGCAACACCGTCGAAAGGGCGTCCAGGACTGGATTAGTAATATTACCTAGCAAGGTAGTTGAAGTTACAATTTTAAAACTGGGGTCAAGGAAAAAATGGTGAAAGATAGAACCGTAGCAGTTTTGTTAGCTTTCTTTTTAGGAGGCTTTGGAGTCCACAAATTTTATTTAGGAAATAACTTAGCAGGAGTATTATACTTGCTGTTTTCTTGGACGTTAATTCCGTCACTGATCGCATTTTTTGATTTTCTCGGCTTGCTACTAATGTCGGAACAAGTTTTTCAAGCACAGTACAATCCGGGTATGTTGCAGTCTGGACACATTCTCCGATCGGCAAAAGATGTGACTGGGGCGATCGGCGATCTCAAAAAACTTTATGATATCGGCGCAATTACCGCCGAAGAATATGAAGAAAAACGCCAAAAACTGCTGCGGGATTTGTAATTCCGAAGTCAGAAGTCAGAGGGAAGAAGGAAAAAGTCAGAGGGAAGAGAGGAACCCACTCTTAAAAAAGTGGGATGGGAATAAGTGTAAAATAACAGCTATTTAAGGATAAAAATAAAGTGTTTCAAGATTTACACTGGTTGCGTCAAACTCCAAATTGGGTGTGGTATTCCTTCGTCCCAGGCTTCGGGGGATTGGCAATTTGTTATGCCGGCCACCAGTCAAATATTCGCAGTTGGATTGGGTGGGGTGCTGGCTTTACTTTAGCAGCACTAGCCCTATCTTCTTCAGCTAATTTTGGCCTGATCGTTTGGATAGCTCAAATTGTCACTGCCTTTTCTTTGAAAAAGCGCTATCTAATCAAAACAGCACCTAGAGGTTTACTGGTTCCTGCTAATGCGACCAATGCAGAAGAACTCGCAAACCTGCGCGGCAAAATAGATATTAACGAGTGTACCAAAGATGATCTGGTGAGAGTCTTGGGATTGCCGATCGTCTATGCTAATGATATTGAATCTTTGCAAAACGAAGGATACATTTTTACCCACGCCGAAGAGTTGTCAGAAATAGCCGGAGTTCCAGAGAGTCACGTCAAGCGGATCGCCCCGATGATTTGTTTCAGCTACAATTATCAAAAAGAAGCGCGTTTAACTTGGAAACGCTTAAATCTACTTTCGCCAGAAGAGTTAATCAAAAGCGGTTTAGACAGAGTTGTTGCGGAAAAAATAGTGAGAGAAAGGGAGAGCAAAGGCGAATATAAATCAGTTGTTGATGTGAAGCGGCGCACGGGGCTGCCTTTTGATTCCTACCGTCATCTCTGTTAATTATGCGATTTAATATTGTAGGGGCGGGTTCACTAACAATATCCAACAAATACCAACAATCTAAATAAACCCGCCCCCGCCTAACCATAAATCCCAATGTAACGAGCAAATACTAACAATCTAAATAAACCCGCCCAACGCAACGAAGAAACATGATGATAGCTAAACTAGATGTTAATCCACAAAAATTGTACGAGACGGATTACCTGAAATGGATTGAAACCACTGTGAAAAAGTTGCGGGTTCGCGACTATTCAAACATTGACTGGGAAAATCTGATTGAAGAAATAGAAGACATGGGGCGAAGTGAACGTCGGAGTTTGGAGAGTAATCTTGTGGTAGTTCTCATGCTCTTGCTAAAGTGGCAATTTCAACCAGATAAAAGAAGCGGTAGTTGGAAAGGTAGCATAGCCGAACATCGTAGACGTATTCGCAAAAGTTTCCAGGATTCCCCCAGTCTTCAACCATATCTTGAAAGGGTATTTTCTGAATGCTATTCGGATGCAATAGAACAAGCAAGTGCTGAAACTGGATTGGCCATAGAGACATTTCCGCCATTATGCCTCTACACTTCTGCTGAGGTTCTCGA
>DMYK01000095.1 GCA_003483675.1 Microcoleaceae cyanobacterium UBA11344 | reverse complement strand
TCTTTCCATTTTTGTAAATTTTTGCTAGTTTCTGTAAGTAACTGCTGAATCAAAGATTGAAAAGCTTGAATTAAAGATGCGTAAGGTATATTCCGCTTGAATTGGTCAAATTTACCTGAAATAAAATAGCCACGCTGTCTGGTGATGGGTTTGTGAATTTCGTTGACTATGGCCGATTTGCCTATACCTGAATAACCAGATACTAGGATCAGTTCGATTTGGGAAGAGGAAGAATTTTCATCGCAGGGATTAGCTACACGTTCAAATGCTGCTAGTAATTCGCTGACTTGTTTTTCCCGTCCGTACAATTTTTGGGGAATCAACAACAGACTCAATATATCTAAGTGTCCGGGCGTAAAATCGACAATCTTGCCTGTAGTTTCTAACTGATTTAAACAATTTTCTAAATCGGCCAATAATCCCGGGGCGCTTTGATACCTATCTTCGGCATTTTTTGCCATCAATTTCATCACAATTTGTGAGATTGCTGGGGGAATTTCTGGATTTAACTGATGGGGTAAAATTGCTTGAGATGCTATGTGACTGTAAACTATTTCTAAGGGGTCGTTGCTGGGAAATGGTAATTGACCTGTCAGCATTTCATACAGGGTAACCCCGAGAGAATAAAAGTCGGTGCGGTAGTCGAGGGTGCGGTTCATTCTCCCGGTTTGTTCGGGAGACATATAAGCAAAGGTACCGGTGATCGAGTTGAAATTATTGATTTGGGGATTTTCTTTAGACAATCGCGAAGCAATGCCGAAATCTGTCAGTTTAACAACTCCTGTTTGGGTGTTGATAATAATGTTGCTTGGTTTAATATCTTTGTGAATGAGTTTCTGAAGGTGCAGATATTCTAAGGTTTTTATTAGTTGGATGCCCAACTTCAAACAGGTGATGACTTCGAGCTTTTGTCTGGACATCAGTCCATCGACTGATTCGCCACCAAAGTCTTCTAAAAGCAACCCCAGACGGTTGTTGTAGGTTTTGAGGCTAAGGACTTTAACGAGACCAGGAGCGTCTAAGTTTTCCCGAATGCGGTACTCGTGCTTGATGCGGGTAATTGCATCGAGGGTGGGATATTCAGCTTTGAGGAGTTTGAGTATGGTTGTCTCCTGGTGGGTCGGGATTTTTCCTAGGTAAATAATAGTTTCGATACCTTCGTGGAGAGTGGAGTGGATTTGGTATTGCGAGAGAAATTGCATGGGGTTCTCCTCTTATTTTAAGAAAATATTTAATTTGAGCTTGACAGGGCGACCGTTATATGCTTAATTAAATGGTGTACTTAGGTCAAAAAAAAAATCAGGCTTTATTTACTTCTACAAAAATCTATGATCTATAAAATTATAGCATTTGTGGAATAAAGCCATTTTGCTACTATTCTCAATTAATATCCGATCGGTGGCGGACGGCAACCACACCCCTACTATTCGGCTCTCCCCACTGTCGGCACATCCTCAGCAGCGATAGATTATATTGAAGGAAATACACAAAAATTTACAGATATAATTTGTGTAATGTTCCAAATCGCTCCTCACCAGCAGCGATACAGCCCTCGCCAAGTCAGTAGGATGAGAAAATAAGATGTTTGAACGCTTTACAGAACAAGCCATTAAAGCAATAATGCTAGCCCAAGAGGAAGCGCGCCGCCTAGGCCACAATTTTGTGGGCACTGAGCAAATCCTCCTGGGACTCGTGGGCGAAGGCACTGGCATCGCTGCAAAAGTATTACTGGAAATGGGCCTCAACTTGAAAGAGGCGCGGCATGAAATCGAAAATATTATCGGTAGGGGATCGGGTTTTCTACCGCCGGAAATTCCGTTTACGCCCCGCGTTAAGCGGATTTTTGAGACGGCGCTGAATGAAGCGCGGCAGTTGGGCCACAATTACATCGGCACCGAACATATTCTGCTGGGGCTGATTCAGGACGCTGAAGGGGTGGCGGCGAAGGTGCTGCAAAACTTGGGAATCGATCGCTCCCGAGTCCGCACGCAGGTAATTCGTGCCGTGGGAGAAGTGGCGGCGGTATCGGTGGGCCGTCAAAGTACCGATCGCAAAACCCCGACTTTAGAAGAGTTCGGCACAAATCTGACGAAGTTAGCCGCCGAAGGTAAACTCGATCCGGTTGTCGGCCGCGAAAATGAAATCGAGCGCGTCATCCAAGTGCTCGGCCGCCGCACGAAGAATAATCCAGTGTTGGTTGGCGAACCGGGAGTCGGCAAAACTGCTCTTGCTGAAGGTTTAGCCCAGCGGATTGTGAACAGAAATGTCCCGGAAATTTTGGAAGACAAACAGGTCATCAGCTTGGATATGGGTTCGCTGATTGCAGGTACAAAATTCCGTGGTGAATTTGAGGAACGCCTGACGAAAATCGTGGCGGAAATTCGCGCGGCGGGCAACATCATTCTGGTAATTGATGAGATTCACACCTTAGTGGGTGCTGGGGCAATTCAAGGCAGTATGGATGCCTCGAATATGCTCAAACCGGCTCTGGCTAGAGGTGAATTGCAGTGTGTGGGAGCAACTACCCTAGAGGAATACCGCAAATACATCGAGCGCGATGCTGCCTTGGAACGGCGATTCCAACCGGTGAAAGTAGGAGAACCGAGTGTGGCTGAAACGATAGAAATATTGTACGGCTTGCGATCGGCCTACGAACAGCACCACAAACTGACAATTTCCGATGCAGCTTTAGAAGCAGCGGCTACACTGTCAGACAGGTATATTAACGATCGATTTTTG
>DMYK01000090.1:1387-3773 GCA_003483675.1 Microcoleaceae cyanobacterium UBA11344 | reverse complement strand
GCACCGCAACTTTATCAAACCAAAATCGGTTTGTCAAGATGGGGCAGGCAGGATAAATCCTGCAACGCCCTTTCATCCCTGGACTAAAGTCACAGGGTTTTCAGGGTATTTCTTATAAAATCATCCCAGAAAATCTAGATCCTGCGCCAACTCAACTTCAGGGAAGCTCACTTACAAGAAATTCAGTGCCGCCTAATTAAAATTACTGTGTAGAAGCTGAAATTTGCGATCGCATGATCTACCCAGCTCCCGGATTTCTTTAAGAAGTCGGGGATCGCGCGATCGCATTTTACGTTTAATTACGTTGACATAGTTACTTAGTTTGCTTCCTGTATACTGTACAAGCACGTCGATCGCATCGGAATTGAACCGCACAGCCAAAATGAACAAGTCTCCGATCAAATTTCTGCTAGTAGAAGATGATCGATTGCTGAGTGTAACACTCGCAAAGGTATTGGAAGCAAATAATTACGGGATCGATCGGGCAATAGACGGACAAGCTGCGCTAGACTTGGCAACCGTAGTTGAGTATGACATGATTTTGCTCGACGTGCAGGTGCCAAAATTAGATGGAATTACTCTATGTCGGCAACTGCGATCGCAAGGCTACTGCAAACCGATCCTGTTACTGACAGCAAAAGATTCAGATGCAGATGTGGTGGCAGGGTTGGATGCTGGAGCCGATGATTACATCAGCCAGCCCTGTACTGCGGAAGTATTGCTGGCACGGATACGCACATTATTGCAGCGCAGTCAAGCACTTTCTCCAGAAGGTTCTACTAACAGCCCATCCACTAATATATTGACTTGGGGAAATCTTTGTTTAAACCTCGATTCAGGTAGAGTCACCTTTGGCGAACAAGTGATTTCACTGACGGCAACAGAATATAATCTACTGGAATTATTCCTGAGAAATCCCGATCGCATCTTTAGTCGCGCCGTTATTCTCGATCGTCTCTGGGGATGTGATGATGCACCAACCGATCGCGCTATTATTACTCATATTAAGGAAGTCCGAAAGAAACTGAAAGCAGGAGGCTTAACCGCTGAAATCTTCGCAACAATTTATGGCATGGGTTATCGACTGAAACCTTTTGCGCCTGCCTCGTCTAGTTCCAACAATCCTGACACCGATAGCACCGCAAAACCTAAATCTCGCGTGGGAGATCAGTCTGCCATCGACAAAGTATTAGAGCGATTTAGGGGAGTCTTTAATCAACAAGTTGCCCTATTGGAACAGGCAAAAACGGCATTATTAGCAGGAAATTTAGAAACAGAATTACAGCAAGCAGCCCAGCATGAAGCCCATAAATTGGCAGGTTCTATGGGATCTTTTGGTTATCCCGAAGGATCGAAATTGGCGCGCTCGGCAGAGCATTTACTAATGAAAGATCAGCCATTCAGCGCGGAAGAAATCACTCGATTTTCGGAAATTGTGACAGCATTACAACAGGAATTAGCGAAACCTCCAGTTACTTTAACGGCTTCACCAGTGCCTACCCTTTTATCTCATCGAGTCCTAGTGGTTGATGATGATACTGCTTTGACAGAGCTCTTAAAAGCAGAATCCGAAGATTGGGGATTGCGAATGAAAATTGCTCCTAATCTTACCGCGGCGCGATCGAGTCTTGCCTTGTCAATGCCTGATGTGATGTTACTAGATTTAAGCTTTCCAGAGACAGAGGAAGACGGATTGACGCTACTGCGAGAACTAACCGAGCGATCGCCTAATCTCCCTATAATTGTTTTTACCGGACGAGATAGCCTTGCCGATCGCTTGGCAGTATCGCGGTTAGGGGCTAAACAATTTTTGCACAAACCTGCTACCACCGAGCAAATTTTTCGAGCCATATCCCGTGTCTTACCCAATCCCAAAACTTCAGAAGCCAAAATCTTAATCATAGATGATGACCCTTTAATGCTGGCTAAATTATCCGCGTTGCTGACACCTTGGGGACTGGATGTGACAACTCTCGCCGAGCCACAACGATTTTGGGAGGTGTTAATTAGCACATTCCCTGATTTAGTCGTGCTGGATCTAGAAATGCCGATCGTAAATGGTTTAGAATTATGTCAGGTGGTGCGACAGGATGTTAACTGGGGAGATTTACCGATTTTGGTTGTAACTGCTCATACAGATCCAGAATCCCTGCAACAAGCCTTTGCCGCCGGAGCGGATGATTTTATTACCAAGCCAGTATTGGGGCCGGAATTAGTTACGCGGGTAATCAGCCGAATTAATCGCACTCGTCCTTTCCTTAAGCCTGGGAATACTTAAAAAGATGATTTCTCTGAATTACATTTTCGATGAACCGATTACCCTGACAAATTGCGACTTAGAACCAATTCATATTCCTAATGCGATTCAACCTCATGGCGTTTTGTT
>DMYK01000090.1:0-1247 GCA_003483675.1 Microcoleaceae cyanobacterium UBA11344 | reverse complement strand
GTAAATCCTCTCAATTTGAATTTATTAAATCCCCAAAACGAAACCATGTTGTTTTATGGGATTGTCCATCGCGCACCCGATAATCTCTTAATTCTGGAACTGGAAACCCCCACGGGAGATCGGCCCGATGATTTCTTTCAATTTTATCAATTAACTCGTCATACTCTCACTAAAATACAAGGGATATCCGATCTGAGTAGTTTATGTCAATTAATTGCAGAAGAAGTGAGAAAAATTATCGGATTTGATCGCGTGATGGTTTATCGCTTCGAGCGAGATGGATCGGGAGAAGTTATTGCCGAGAATAAACGCTCAGATTTAACCTCTTATTTAGGTTTGCATTTTCCCGATCAAGATATTCCTAAACAAGCAAAAGAACTCTATCGTTTGAATAAATTACGCTTAATTCCTAATATCAATTATCATCCTGCTGCTTTAATTCCCAATCATTGTCCCCTCACAAATGCTTCTCCTGATTTGAGCTTGTCTGTTTTGAGGAGTGTTTCTCCTATTCATATTGAATATTTACAAAATATGAAAGTGGGCGCGTCTATGTCTATTTCGTTGCTAAAAAAGAATCAGTTATGGGGATTAATTGCTTGTCATCATAACACACCTAAATATCTTCCTTATCAGAGCCGAACTCTTTGTGAATTTATGGGAAAAATCATGTCCCTTGAATTAAGTAATAAAGAAGAAAATGAGAATTTAGATGACAAAATTCGCTTAAAAAACCTGCAATCTGATTTTGTTGAAAGTATTTATCAATCGGAGGATTTCGTCGAGGCGGTAGGACAGGATCGAGAGCGTTTGTTAAACTTGGTTAATGCCACAGGTGCCGCCATCATTTCTAATGATTTAGTCATGCTATTTGGGAAAACTCCTTCCGAAAATGAGATTAATCAATTAATAGATTGGGTGGTTCCTCTTCTGCAAAATAATCTTTATTATACGGATAGTCTGCCTAAAGTTTATCCGCCAGCAGTAGAGTTTAAAGACTTAGCTTGTGGTTTGATTGTTGTCTCTATCACTAAAATGCAGCGGAATTTCATTTTATGGTTTCGCCCTGAAGTAATTCAAACTGTCAATTGGGGAGGCAATCCTAATAAACAGGAAACAATGGATGAAGAGGGAAATCTGAGAATGTCCCCGCGTAAATCTTTTGAAAAGTGGCAAGAGATTGTGCAATTAAAAAGCTTACCCTGGCAACCTAATGAAATTGATGGAATAGTTGAATTACGCAGCAG
>DMYK01000092.1:1281-6816 GCA_003483675.1 Microcoleaceae cyanobacterium UBA11344 | reverse complement strand
AGCATCGGAATTATTCATTTCTCCGATCTCCCTCTGCGTTCTCTGTTGCCTCTGTGGTTAAATCATTCCGATACAACAAAGGAGGATTATGCGGTTCCCCAGCAAGAACAATAACGCGAACTCGGTGGCCTGCAAATTTCGCTGATTGGGCGAGAATTTCTGACCAAGTTCCCTCTACTTCTAGTAGTTGTGTTGTCATTTTTTTGATGGAATTGTGAGTAAGTTTATTTTAGCATATGAAGAAGTGCGATCTAGTAAAATGACAGCAGCTTAAGGAATTATGGGAAAGGATTGAGAATTAATTCAATACCTTTTTCCAGTTTCTTAATTTCTGCCCATTGCGAATCAATCCAGGCTCTTTCAGTCTCACGTTGTGCGGGTGTTTCTTGCTGATATCGCTCTTGCTTTTCGAGAAATTCATTGTAAAATATCATGGCTTCAACCAAAGCTTGACTTCCTAGTTTCAATCTGTCATCAAAGATTGAATTGATGAAATTATTGATCGCGGCTGAAACCTCCTTTTCAAAATTTACAACTTCTTCCCAAGAAAGAACGCCTAAACGGAATTTGGATAAATTATCCAGAGCAGGAGTAAGTGCATACCCCAGTGATCCGGTAGTCCCAGGTAAGTCAACTGTCGGCTGCTCAAATTTATTTTCTATCTGACTACCAGTTAAAGTCATCTGATGATTCCACACAGCTTTTGTCTGCCTATCTAAAAATATGACACACTGCGTAATCACTCCCAAGTTAATCGTGCGAAGGTCTTTATAGACTAGACGCAGGCTGTCCTTAATAATTTGATCTATTTCCCTGCAAACAAGATTAACAAGCCTGGGAATATCTTTAATAAAATCATCTTTTTCCCCCAAGCCAATTCCTTTTTTGGGTTTTTTCGCTGCATCAATAAACCACTTTTCTCTCACACTATAGTTAAANNNNCGCCGAACTTTTACATTTATTGCCTAGTTCACTGATTCTGAAATGACAGCCGCTTAGTTCCCCAAGTTGTTGCCATATTTCCTGTTTTGAAGCTTGGGCAATCCCAGGTTTGCAAGTCCAAACGTCTTCAGCATGATCGAGATCATTCCGGCATTTTTGCACAACTTTCTCAAGTCTGGTGGCTGATTCCCTCAATTCATCAAACCCAGGCTGGACTGACTTAATCATGGTTGTAGCAGATTCCTTAATCTCTAAGGATTTATACTCATCCGCCGCTACGGCTGCGGCTGATTGGGCGATGTTCTGAAATGCTTGCATGAATTCGTTCATCTAAGTAATTCCACTGTAGACTGACAGAGTTAATGATCATAATATAATATAATATACAACACTAATCGCTATTCAGGTAAAAGTCATGTTTTTTGTGTTTCCTCCTCACATACAGGCTGGTATCGCCTCCGGTGCCTATGAAATCGTGAAAAATAGTGCAGGACTATTATTGGGGATCGCTAGAGACAGGGCAACAGGTCACTTTGTAGGTTCGGCAATTGGTATGCTTGCCGAGCCGTTGTTCGCTATTCCAGATTTTGTATTAGGTGTAGCGCAAATGGTTCAAACCGATCTGGGTTTTAAAGAAACTTACAAAAGACTAGATGTGATTCAGTATGGCTTAACATCTCTCTCGGCTAATGTGGGCATTCTGTCAGCATCTACTGCCGTCATTGGTGTCGGCGTGGTGGCGATAGCTGCAATGTCAGCCGTTAATCTTCATCAGACCTTAAAAATGAGGGAAGATATTAAGGAATTGAAGCTAACAGTTACACGCGGCTTTATTAGTATAGAGGCACTGCTGAAAGACCAGAAAGCAGAAGTTATTGCTGAAATTAAACTGTTAGCTGAAAGCATTAATTTTGATCTACATCGTTTAATCTTAAGTCAAGCTTATGAGAAATTTGCGATGGCACAGAAACTAATTCAAAATGCTTTATTAATGGAAGATAGAAGTACCAGGAATGCTACATTAACAAGCGCACAACACATTTTAGCTACTGCTTTAGCTGACTATAATAATCCTGAATTATTCAAAGCCACTTGTGCAGTGGGCTATCTTCGTAGAGTCGAATGTGCTTGGGCCATTGAGCAGACAATTTCATTAACTTATCAATTGCTGAACGAGCCTGCATCTGTAAGTAATTCCCTTTCCCACCTCCAAGAAAGAATACGCCAAGACATTCTCACCGTTATTGAGCGCTGCACAAGAGATGAAATTGATTTTATATTTCCAGAAATTACGCGGATTTACAATCAGGATCTAGCAGTTTTGAACTCTTGGCAAAATCAGGTAGATTGGATGCTAAGTTTATCGGCTGATGAGCGTAAACAATTGGCTAGTTTAAATATGGAAACGACACCGGTTTCAAATACTCATCAAGAAGTTGCTATAGTGGCAGAACCAGAAGAAATGGCGCTCTACGAAAACTTGCAGCAAAAATCCCACTTCAAATCGCTACGGGATCAATTACGATTTTTGATCAAACCTAGCTTACGTCAACAACACGAATATTATATCAGTCAGAAAGCAAACACCTCTGGCTATAAAGCTTTAGCCCCCTCAAGTTGGCAAGAAGTCAATGATTTAACTGTTGCTAATCTTTACTGGTATTTTCAAGGAAATGATGAATCAGGAAAACAGGTTGCAACAACATAGCCCTAGTTTGTCACTAATCAGGGAGTCGTGGGGCTGGAATTGGGTCCACCCCGCGCGAAAGTCCTTGATTGATATTGGTGCAAGATCTCAGTTATAGCGCATTTCTCAAATCGAGCATTTACGGCGTTTTGTTAACAACCAAGCTCTCTAGGATGTCTTTAAACATTGTGACGACAATTTGGCGATCGTTATCTCTGACAAATATATCGTAGTTGGGACTTGAGTTAATTTCAATCAACCAATATTGTCCATTTTTATCTATTCCTACGTCAAACCCAGCATAATTAATCCTAATTTCTGCAAAAACAGGCTTAACAAAAGCTTCAATCTCAGACATGAGATTTGGGTTAATTATATGTTTGGCTTTTGCACCTTCCCAGTGCAGCGGGCTTAAATTGCCCGCAAATTCAGCCTGAGATTTGTCTTTTTCGTACAGCAAAACTAGCTTTTCTTTGCAGAATACAGCCCGATATTCGTGTTCGATTTCGATATATTCTTGAGCTAGCGCCACATAGTCATAATCTTTGCTGTTGATGTTAAAAATAATTTCTAGAGCTGCTTTGATTTGCTCTCTAGTTTCACACAGAAAAACATTGTTGCCGCCAGAACCGCGATTTCTTTTGAGAATCACCGGAAAAGCAAAATTTTTATTTACTTCTAAAACCATTGATTCAATATCTGGGAAACTCAAATATTTTTGATACTTTTCTTCACAGTGAGGCGAGACAAAGCCTAGAGTTCTGGGAGTATTGATCTTGCCGTTTAATAGTTGATAAGTATATTCTTTGTCTTTGAAAATCTGTGCAATTGACGCGCTGTTAAATGGCATCATGTAATTGACAAAGTAATAGTCTTGGCCACCATCTTTGATTCTAATCAAGTTTTGGGAATGATGCAGGATTTCGTAAGGGATATTTAATTCTTGACAAGCTGCCAGCAGGATTTCAATGTTCGTTAGCATGATTTTAACAGTATAATTTTTTCGACATTCACACTATACGATAGGAGGAAGCAATCAGAATAAAAGGGCGATCGCTTATCTGCTTACTGCTTTGTCAGATGCACTTTCTTCTGGGAAAACATAGAAATCAACATCGATTTCTGCATTCAGTTTAGCTGCCTGAGCGACAATATCTCGATCGAAATGGATAGCTGGCACGCTGCCTCTTCGATAATAAATGACACAAGCAATCTCCGCAGCATAACACTTGCACAACTCTAGCAAAGGAATCCATCCGGCCTGAAGCTGTTCTAAAACAGAATTAATGTGTTCTTCTAAGTCAGCAGATTTTTCAATTTGAGAATACACGCTCCAACCATTTTCCTTATGCCGTCTAGTACCCCTAGCATTAATTAAGTCCCCTTTCCTCCAAGTTTCAGTTGGGTTGATACTTACCTTTGCAGTCACTTCGTCTGGATCGAATTCCATTCCAGTCAACATAAAGTAAGCGTAAATTTCTGACTCCATTTGCCCGCTCCTCTTTGATTAATTAAAAATCATTAATATTCAAATCAGTGAATTCACCGGCCCCAACACCACCTTTAGGTTTAACATAAATATTCCCTTCTGTGTCTTTGTAGAGGTCTCTTTTTGAAGCATTGCGTTTACCTTTGAGTAGATGAATGTTTTCACCCCCTCTCTGAAGCCTCTCGATCTCATCAATAGTCAGCAGCTTGTCTTGTCTCCAGTTTCGCTCTTCTTCATTATTCTCTAAATCTGTTTCCGTCATTCCTTAAACCCATAAAATTTGAGATTCGAGAATCTCTCTCAAACCTCAAATTAAATCAAATTTTACCCAAACAATCGCTGCTGTCCATTGGCCACATCTTTCCCCGCATAAATCTCGCGCGTTCCCTTGGGAATATAAATCCAGCCGAATTCTTGCAAGCGATTGGTTAAATTGGAAATACTCACTCCCAATTCGTCTCTAATTTTGTATAAATGCGACCACTTGGTTAAATCGCGTCCCTGTCTTTTATCCTCCAAAATACATCGAGGCATCAACAAACAGCTTGCAAAATATTGCGCTTGCCATTCGATCGATGCAATTTTTGTATCCGCACTCGCACCCCGACAAACAAACGGTTCCTCGACATCCGGCGCCGTTTTTTCTCCCTTGCCTAAGTTGAGTTCCAATTGTTCGATCTTACCGTCTGCTTCGTCTTGATTGATGTGCAGCACCCAGTGTCCGATTTCGTGGGCGATCGTCGATTCGATGAAGCCAGGCGGTTTTTCTAATATCAATTCGTTGATTTCAATTAACCGCTGCTGTGGCAAAATTCTCGCCGCGATCGCACCTTCTTCATCCGGCTCAATCCACTCCCAAACTACTCCCAAATCCAGAAAGTCAGCCACCGTTGTTGCATCAATTGGCCATCTCGGAGCACAATTTTGCGTTTTTTGCATCTGCATCAAAATGTCATTTGCCAAACGTTCGATCGATTCTTTGGGGTAGAAGCAATACGGCTTAAAAATACTCACTTTGAGGGCCCTCTCTTAGGATTGGAACGACTTTTTGAGCCAATCTGGATTTTCTTGCATCCGGCGGAAAAGAGCCTGCATTTCCTTCGGATTCTGCTTCAGCAGCGCTTCGTACTGCTGTGGCAGTCTGCCGGCCAGAAAAATTAACTCCTCCTCATTTATATCTAGATTCCGCGCTAGCGATCGGATTACTTCCTCTTTTGGCGCATAATCAGCGCGATCGTTCTCCAACTTAGACAAATAAGTAAAGTCCACACTTAGCATACCAGCTAACTCACGTTGTGAGTAAGCCTTGTCTTTGCGAGCTTGACGGATGAGTCTTCCAAATGTTTGTTCCACGGTTTTTCGCCTCCTGACAAGCATTCTAGCCTGTTTTGATGAAAAGTTCAACAAACTACTTGAC
>DMYK01000092.1:0-1178 GCA_003483675.1 Microcoleaceae cyanobacterium UBA11344 | reverse complement strand
GGAGTGAGAACCGCGAGCAGTCAAAACCCTTGTAAACAGCAAATAAGGAGGAATGGTCGCAAATGCTCAGAACCTGGACAGACACGCATTACCAGCTCGAAGACGATGACTGGCTATACATTGCCACTCACGAAGAACAAAGCTCGGCCTCACTTGTTTGTCCGGGCTACGCGCGGGATGGCGAAGGCTTTAGCATCCACTTCACGCCAGCGCACTTAGAAATGTTGGAGCATTTAGTCGCCGCGCTGCGGATTATGAAAGCTCAACAGGAGGCGATGCTTGAGTACACATATCCAGAACCAAAAACAGCAAAACATCTCATTAGGTAATTGGGAATTGGGAATTGGGAATTGGGCCTTGGGAATTGGGCAATTTGCTAACAATAATTAAAGGAAAAGACAATGACTAAAATACAAGAAAGACCAGCATTTTCAGTATTTGGTGCTAAACCGAGCAATGCTTTGCTAGTACCAGAAATCCCGATCGCCGTCCGAAACAACTGTCAAATTGGCCAATGGGCGATCGGCGATACCGATTATGGTAGCAAATGCTCAATGACGATTCTCAAATTCTCCAAATTCTTCGGCTCCCTCGGCCAAACTTCCCACACATTATGGGGACAACTCTGGTTTGTCGCAGAAAGCGGCGAATTGCCACAAGGAGTTGTCATGGTGACATACATCAAAAACCGCAGTTTGAACGATTTTAACGGCTTAGTTGCTTCTGTGCAATCTCGCGGAGTCGAGCCAGCTACGGGTATTTTCATTCCCGAATTTACCCAGCATTCCGGCGAAAAACCAGATGACAGCGGATTCGTTAAACCAATCAATTATTACAGCTTAAAATGGTCGTGGGCGGAGCGTAATGACTGGGCAATTATCGACCAAGCAGCAGCAGTTTTGTCCGATATGAGCAATCAATCTCGGATGATCGATTTGGAAGGAACGCGGCAAATGGTGTGTTTGGATAATCTCCATCCCCAGGAAGTTGCCTGTTTGATGGCTGCTCAAGCTAACGGCGAAACTGATGCTATTAGTTTGAATTCTAACGGCGCTATGTCGTTGTCGCCAGCCGCAGACAAATCAACTGCTGACTTGTTCTAATTCTGTTGTCAAGGCGCGATTTGAGCGCGCCTTGACAATAAGTATTACTGCTTGGATAAAATGCCGAAAATAACG
>DMYK01000268.1:7419-11094 GCA_003483675.1 Microcoleaceae cyanobacterium UBA11344 | reverse complement strand
TGCGCCACCAGGGCACCAAAAACCAAACCAAGCAATCCACCCAAAGCCAAATTCAAAGGCATAATCGGAGCAACAGCCATCAACTCCCCATTGCGATCACGCGGAATTTCCGGCTTAGCAATCACCTCCCAAGCCACCTCTTTTTTACCCACAGCCTCAAGCTGCAAAGCCTGTTGTTTTGCCAGCAAATTCTTCAGCGTATTATTAGTTAAATCCGACTCTCGCTGCAAATCCGAATAGCGCCGCAAAATCACCGGAAATGCTTGAGAGTATTGATTCAACTGCTGAGCAGCTTGTTCCAAAACTTGATTTCGCACTCCCAAAACCTGAATGGAATTAGCAGTACCGATAAACTGCTCAATCAACTTAATCCGAACCGGATCTTGAAAAGCCAGCACTTTTGAATTTACCTTAGCCAAGTCAGTTCCTAGAACTTGTGTAGCTTCCTTTTTCAACAAAGGAATCAGATTCTTCTGCTGTTCCCGCAACAATTGCATTTGCGGAGTTTGATCGGTAAAAGTAGCTGAATTAATGGCAATTTGTCCTTCTAATTGCTGCAATTGAGTCAGCATTCCTTGATAGCGAGGAGCTTGACTCAGAGACGAAGCCATCAGCGCTTGTTGCTGGTTTAGTCCTAGCTGATTTTGCAGATTAACATAGAGCAATCTCTGCTGATTTAGTTGCGTTTGAGCATCCAATCTTTGCGCTTGAATTTGACTAATTTGCTGCGCTAGTTGTTGGGTTTGAATTTGCGGGTCAATGAAATTATACTGCTGCCGCAACTTTTGAATTTCTGTTTGAATAGCTTGTTGGCGCTTTTGCTGGTTCGGAATTTTCGATTTCACAAAATCCAGACTCTGGCTGATTTGAGTTCTGGTATCTTGCAGGCTATAGTTGCGGTAGCCGATAGCAACTTTTTCCAAAACAAATTGAATCTTTTTTGGGTCACTATCCCGATAGCGAACTTCGAGAATTTTGGTATTTTTGAAGCGATTAATTGACAGCCTCGTTGGCTGAGTAAATGGCAAATTATCTGGTTTCTGGTTCAAAAGGTAGTTGTAATTTATTTCAGGATATTTAGCCCGCAACTGTTTAATAATTGGCGACATTACCTGGGGACTTTGCAAAACCTGAATTTGCGATTCGTAGTCAAAAACAGGATTTTCTGGCGTTGCTGGGGCTGGTTGCAGTTTCAGTTCACCGGAGTAGATTTTTGCTAAAGTATTTTGTGTTACCGGGGATTCTACTAATAACTGAAAGCGCCCTTCGTACTCGCTTTTTTGATTGATAGTCCAGCTAAAAACTCCTGTGGTGACAGCCGCTGCTACGCCGATTACTAAGATCGATCTACTGCGGCAAACTTCCCAAAAACTTAACTCTTCTGCTTCGGGTTTTTTCCGTTCTAAAAATTCATCATCTTGATAAAGCACGGAAGATATTTGTCGCTGTCCTGCTGCTTTTTGATTCTTCTTAAACAGTGATATCTGAGAATTTTTTCCTGGTTTCATTTTATCCTACAACTTATTAGTTTAAACGTCTGTACGGCAGTGCTAGTCTATTAGTTTCATAAACCCGGTTTCTGACTAGATATCTCGTTACCAAACTGAAATTATTTGTAGAAACCGGGTTTATGAGACCTGAGTGCTAGTCTATTCAACTTACCGAAAAATATTGAACAACCTGAATATTCCCAATAAAGGATTAAGAGGAGCGAGAGTGCCGCCTACATTATCCGAGAACGTAGCGCGACCCGATCGCCTTACCATGATTACATCATTATTTTGCAATTTGGGATTAGTTTCATCATTAGCTGTTGCCGAAAAATTAATCTTAACAGTTAACTTAGAAACAGTGCCATTAGAATTGAGGCGAATCAAATCCACCGAATCCATTTCTGCCCGCGCTTTATTAAAACCTCCCGCTGCTAATAGCGCTTGATTTAAAGAAGTATTTGGGGACAAGGCAATTGCTCCCGGTTTGACAACTTCTCCCACAATGCTGACCTTAATTGTATCCGGTGAAAAATTAGAATTAGCTACCTGTGCACCTTGAGTTTCGTCGATATTTTCTGCTTTGGGAACAATCACCGTATCTCCCTGTTGCAGCGTTAAATCTTGAGATACATCCCCTGTCTGCAAAAGTTGCCACAAATCGACATTAATAATTTGTTCCGTACCAGCCCGCGTCAGGCGACGAACTTGTATTTGTCTAATATCAGCTATCGGCGTAATGCCGCCAGCCATTTTAATTGCCCTCGTTACTGTTTGCTGCAAAACAGTTTCGCCACCCGCAGTCTCGCTAGCACCAAATAAACCAGAATTTGCACCCAATTCATTCTCTTGTACCTTACTTTGAACATCTTTTGCCAGAGTATAAGTACCGGGACGAGCTACTTCTCCCACCACAGCAATATTAATTGGCTGAGTGCTTTGTCCGGTAATATTGGCTACTGCTAAAGTAGGTGCTTCTTGGCGATTTAGGCTAGTTACAGTGGGAATAAATATAGTATCGCCGTCGCGCAAAGTCAGATCTGCCCGCAAGTCGCCAGCTTGCAATAATTCCCATAAATCAACGTTAATAATTTGTTCCTGTGCGTTGCGTTGGGGGCGACGGATTTTGATTTGTCGCACGTCTGCTGACTGCGTAATTCCGCCGGCCATTCGCAAAGCCCGCGATATCGTTGGCATTTGAGTTCCCATTTGCTCTGTTGTGCCTCCGGGTCCTGCTGCTGAGGATATTGTATAGGCTCCGGGTCGGTTGATTTCGCCTGCGATCGCAATTTGCAAAGGACGCGCGGCCAGCAGTTTCAGCGTAATCCAAGGACGTTTTAAGTATTTGCCATATCGCTCTTTCACACTGTTAGCAGCTTGTTCTAAAGTCATCCCGTACACCGAAACGCTGCCAATTAAGGGCAAACTCAAGGAACCGTCGGCTTGCACTTGGTGTTGACCGTTGGGGCCGCTGTATTCCGGGACGTTAAAAATGTCCATTTGAATGCGATCGCCCGCTCCCAAAGTGTAAACTTCCGATCGTACAGTTGTAGGCGCACTTGCAGGCGTATTTGCCGGAACAGCCGGAAATCCTGGAACTGCGGGTACGGGTACCGGTATGGGCACAGAAGAATCAGGAGGAAGAGGAGGAGGAGGAGGAGGAGGCAAAAACTGGGCCGCCGCCGGAGATGAACCCGCAGCCAGCACTGACACTGTTAAACAGTTGACAATTAAACCTTTGACAGTATTGAGTCCTGAATAGTTTTTCACCACCATCGCCTTTCGCCCCTATCCGCTTCCTACCCCATCACCATCAAATGTAACCCAACTCTTCTAATTTACTCAGAATTTTTGTAACACTTTCTGCCACACTTTCCCCATCTGTGTAACAAATAATCTCAGGATTGGGGGGTTCTTCATAGGGATCATCAATTCCTGTAAAGCCCTTAATTTCTCCGGCTCTTGCCTTAGCATACAGCCCTTTGACATCCCGCGCTTCACACACTTCTAGCGGCGCTTTGACATATACTTCAACAAAGTTAGACGACCTTGCTCTCACTTCGTCGCGAATTGCTTGGTAGGGGCTAATAGCTGCCGTAATTGCCACAACTCCATTGCGGCTCAGCAGGTTCGCCACAAATCCAATCCGCAGAATGTTAGTATCTCGGTCTTCTTTGCTAAATCC
>DMYK01000268.1:0-7283 GCA_003483675.1 Microcoleaceae cyanobacterium UBA11344 | reverse complement strand
TGCTTTGTGAGTAGTTTATGGTGACGTTTATGCGACGCATGACTTTACTGTCGCGGTTCCCCATTTTCGGATTGTTTATAGTCCTGGACGCACTAATAACCTAATTATGTCATTCTGAGGGTCGCGAAGAATCTCAAACTTTTGCCACACTGTTACCATGCGTAAGTCCTGTTGAATTGCGATCTTAACTCTAAAAATAACTAATTTTTTTAACCGCAGAGGCCGCAGAGGACGCAGAGGAAGAGGGAAGAGGAGAAATATTTGATCTCAAAGTAAGTAACTCGTTCCTCATTAAACGTAAAATGCGATCGATCGCTATTAGATAGCTGACTTCTTAAACAAATCAAGGATCTGGGTATTCGTTTTTTTTAAGTGTTTCTACTTATATTTTATGTGGCTTTTGTCGATCGCCATTCTCAAATCTCACACGCAAAGCCTATGTGTCATTCGCAAGCGTTGCTTCGCAACGAGCGAGATTCTTCGCTGCGCTCAGAATGACAGACACAATAGCTGCGTAAATCCTATAAAATCTAAAATTCTCATGTCTTCCGTCTTAACAGTGCACTAATTCCTGCGAATACAGACGGTTTGCTAGTCTGCGAAAAAAATATCTCCGTTTCTCACATCGCTAACGATGCCACTCGCTTACAGCCGACGGTAATGAATATCGGACAGGCTGCGGGGATGGCGGCGGCTTTGTGTGTCGGGCGGGGATGTCAGCCGCGGGATTTGCCGGTCAGAGTTTTACAGGAGGCTTTGCTGCAAGATTTCGAGGCGAGTGCGGCAGTCATTCCTTTATTTAATTTGACACCTAATCGATCGGATTGGCTTTACTGGCAACGCTATTATTGCGATCGACCTTCCTCCTATCCAGCCAGCGGCAATTGTCCTTTGTCGGTAGAGAAACCAAGCACTGACAGCAGAAATACTCAAAGCCCCTTTTCTGGCATTTTCCACCGCCGAGGCGAACAAGATTACGCCCTGACGCTGACTGATTCGGCATCCAATGCCGATCGAACTTGGCAACTCGTGACTTTAGAGCCTGAAACCGACCAGTTTTTACAGATTTGTGAAACCGAAAAGCCTCTGACAATATGGGGGAGGCTGAATTTTGCCGGTGCTTGGCTACTGGTAGAAGCAGCAGAGTTAAGGGAATCTGGTTTTTTGCAGAAGTCCTGAATTTCACAGAAATTTATCCTGATCGATCGGGGAAAGTCCGTATCAGTTAATAGACACTGACACGGATACTAACCCCATGCAAACTTACACACCAATTGCTTTACTAAGTCTTTTGGGCGTTACTTTGAGCGCCACTATCGATGGAGCCTTTGAATCCCTCGTCGGACTGCTCGAAATTGCCACCGCTCCATACATTATATCCGCCCAAACTGCACAAAGGGGCGATCGTTCTCCAGAAAGAGGCAGCGGACGCTGAGAGTTCATTGAGCCTAATCTTTACACTCATCCGCTACAAGCATTTTAATGACATTGGACTCCAGCGATTTCCGTTATTGAGTTAGTTTTGACCGCCCTTGTCGATCGCTCAATCTAATTTTCTGGGATGCTAGTTTTTCAGGTCCCCAAGGCAACTGCACTTCTTGTTTACAGTCAATAGGATCTTCTTTTATGTGAGTGATGATAGCAGATAAAACTTCAACCGCCATCGATCGAGAGATTGACTCTCGTCTTGGGCGGTTTTGTATATTATTGCAACCTTCTGGGTAGTGCAATTAGGAATTTTTTTAATTACTGAAACCAGAGATTTTATTCCATTTTACATCGACTTCTGACTGCTCTCATAGATCAGATGCTACCCATCTCAAGTGTCTGTTGCTTCGGGAGGGGGAGAGAATTTTACGCTGTTTATACAAGGATTTTAGGAGACTATTTAAATGCGCGATCGCTTAACTAAAGCCTGATTCCTGATTCTGATTCCTGATTCCTGATTCCTGATTCTATAGTTTGATAATTTCAGGTAAATTCATCCCGATCAGCCTGGGTAAATTCCGTATCACTAAATAGACACTGACACGGATACTACCCATGAAAACCTACACAGCAATTGCTTTACTGAGTCTGTCTGGTCTCTTCTTAAGTGCTACCTGCGCTCTATCCATTGAATCCCCAGTCGAACAGCTAGAAACTTCCACCGCTCAATATATGTTGTCAGCGCAAACTCAACAAAAGGGCGAGCGTCCTCTTAAGAGAAACAGCCCCCGCAGAAATTTTACTGAGCCTACTGTTTACACTCATCCGCTACAATAATTTTCATGGTACTGTACGAAACCGAGTTCCCCAACTCACTTGGTTCGGGCCGTTAATCCGCTCGCTCCCTCTGATTAAATAGAATTATCGTTTTTCCATTTCAACGACAATTGCACTTTTTATTGACAGTCATTAGGAGATTCTTTTCTGTGTGAGTAATGATAGCATATAAACTCTTAACCGCCATCTACCTAGAGATAGACTCTTGTGATTGGCGGTTTTGTATTGAGAACAATTCAAATACCAATTACTACCGGATTATTCAGCGAATTTACAATAATTCATATTCTGTACGGATACAGTAATTCAAAGCTCAATCAGCTCTGAGTGCTGACGGGGTGCGATCGCCCTGGATGCCTTCGTCGTTGGCGTCACAGAAAGGGAAATTAACTGGGATGAACAGTGGGGTTGCTGGCAAGCTTTTTGACGACAGTCGGCTATGCTTGAATCCGAGGGGTATTCACCCTCATTACACGCCGAGGTGGGTTACTGTATCGGAAGCCTCTCATCTGTTGTGCAAGCAGATGGTGCTTTCATGTCTCCTCACCTTGCTCCGAAACGGGTTTTTTCAACTCCTGCTTGACTTAACAACTGATATGTTGCTCTTACCCTGCCACTCTTTTCCTCCCCAACCAGCGCTGAGTCAAGCTATGGTGGGGGTCTCTCTGAGGGAAGAAATATGAAAAATGACTCTTTGGATCTGGTCAAAAGCCTCAGCCCTAGTGCGATGGATCAGATCATGCTCTATCTGGCGTTTAGCGCCATGAGAACCAGTGGGCACAGACACGGCGCGTTTCTAGACGCGGCCGCAACAGCGGCTAAGTGTGCCATTTATATGACCTATATAGAGCAGGACCATAACCTGCGAATGACTGGACACTTGCATCACATTGAGCCTAAACGGGTGAAGGTGATTGTTGAGGAAGTTCGGGAAGCTCTGACTACGGGAAAATTGCTGAAAATGCTGGGTTCTCAGGAACCTAGATATTTGATTCAGTTTCCTTATGTCTGGCTGGAACAGTATCCTTGGCTTCCGGGACGCCCTCGCATTCCTGGGAACAGCTTGACTGCGGATGAAAAAAAATATCTGGAGGGAAAGGTTCCTCCTAATCCGCCTGACGCTCAATTGATCAATTCTTTTCAGTTTATGGAGTTGATCGAGTTTCTGCACAGGCGATCGCAAGAAGAGATGCCTCCAGAAAGACGGATGCCTTTGAGTGAAGCTCTAGCAGAACACATCAAACGCCGTTTGATCTATTCGGGAACAGTTAATCGTATTGATTCTCCTTGGGGAATGCCGTTTTATGCCCTCACCCGCGCTACTTACTCTCCCGCAGAGCAGGAAGAGCGCACTTTCACTATGGTGGAAGATACGGCTAGATATTTCCGACTAATGCAAGATTGGGCCGAAAAACAACCTAAAGTGATGCGAGTTATGGAAACTTTGGATATCCCGCCGGAACGGCTCGACCAAGCTGTTGAGGAATTAGATGAAATTATTCGCCATTGGGCCGATCGCTATCACAAGCGGGGCGAACCAACGATGATTTTACAAATGGTTTTTGGGCCGATCGAGGATTAGTCAGTTGTCAGTTGGCAGTTGGCAGTTGCGGTGCCCTGAGCGTAGTCGAAGGGGCAGTTGTCAATTGTCAATTGCGGTGCCCTGAGCGGAGTCGAAGGGTCAGTTGATTGACTGATGATTATTGTTGACTAAACTAAGCGAAAAAAGCTCTCCAGGCTAAGGCTAAGATGATGGCTGCGATCGCTCCGATGAGCGTATTAAAAAAATTAACTACCTCGTTGGTGAGCCACTCAAACTTTGATTGGACGGTGGCACCAATGACGCTCTCGATATTGGTAGCAATAAAAGCTGCAATAACACAAAAAGCAATTCCTGTCAAGTCTATTAAACCGACAGCCCAACTCAAAAGTGCGATCGCGATCGAGGCGACAATACCTGCGAGAGTTCCTTCTAAACTCACAGCCCCTTCGGTACCCCTAGGTACGGGCTTCAAGGTAGTAATCAAAAACGTCCGTTTGCCGTAAGCTTTACCAATTTCGCTGGCGCTGGTGTCGGAAAGTTTGGTGGAAAAACTGGCCGCGTAGCCGAGTAATAACCAGGAAATAACATCTTGTGGGACAGGCATCTTGCCTGTCTCTCCTAAAATAGAGAATGCCAAAACTCCCAAAGCACAAAGAGTAGCGGTTAAAGCAGAACCCCAGACATTTTCCGGGCCTCGTGCGCCGGAACGCTTTTCGGCTATGCCTTCTGCTTCTTTTTGGGCTTTGCCGATGCGGGTAACTCCCGATCCGACGAGAAAGTAGAACATCACCACAGCATAGCCTTGCCATCCCAAACAGCCCCAGATGATCACACCCAGCAGCCAGCCGTGAAATTGCCCTGCGGGAGTGAGCAATTTTTTAGGAACAATAGTGGCGATCGCCAGTAAAATTGTATTCAGGGCGATCGCCACCAACCAAGGATCAGACCAAGATAAATCATTAAACCACAACTCAGAATTCTGCACTGTCATCTTTTTACCTCCATGAACAAAGTCTTATTTCATCTTGCCTTTCCCGTCAGCGATATCGGCCAAACAAAAGCCTTCTATGTGGACGGGCTCGGCTGCGAATTGGGTCGCGAATCCGCAAATTCTGTAATTATGGGTATCTGTGGCCATCAAATTGTCGCCCACGTCAGCCACGAACCTTTGACACCTCAGCGAGGCATCTATCCCCGGCATTTTGGGTTAATTTTTACTTCAGAAGCTGACTGGGAAGGGTTGTTAGAGAAGGCACAACAAAATAACTTGAACTTCTATCAAGAACCGAGAAGGCGGTTTGTTGGTTTGCCTACAGAGCACCGCACTTTCTTCTTGGAAGACCCTTCTCATAATATACTGGAGTTCAAGTATTACTGTGAAGCTGAGGCAATTTTTGGGCGCTGCGAATATGCGGAAGTGGGGGATGCTGTTTGATTGTTCGGAATGATTTAACCGCAGAGAACGCTCTTGACGCAGAGTCAGAGAAGAGAGAAGCGTTTTACGTTGACCTAATTCTCAAGCTTAAAAGGTTCGGAAAGTGCTTCAGCAACAGCTTTTAAACTCCGAGAATTACAGGCCATCATAACATGGGCAAATACTGACAATTTCACATCTTTTGCTGCGGATATTTGGGAACTAGAAGCAGGCACGATGATGAAATCCCAAGGCGTCCAAATAGAAGTAAAATTGAGCTTTTCTAAGACAATAGCATCTCGATTCAATTCTTCCAGAAAAGCACTGCCGGGGCGCATTTGGATGCAGCCTTTCCCCCACATAGTGTAAGCCATCCAAGTGCCGCTGTGAGGAGAAGATATGGCAATAAAGCGCTGCACTCGGTTAATTCCGCCTAGCCTTTGCAGGTAGTAGCGAGTTACTAAACCGCCCATACTCAATCCTACTAAATCTAAAGGCTGTTGTGGGGAGAAGTTTGTGTCTATATAATCTGCCATTTGTTGGGCTAAATCTTCCAGGCTGGCGTTGCCCCAATTGGGGGTAAGATTAAGGCTGTAGACTGACCATCCCAGTTGGGTGAGATGGCCGGACATTTTGCTAAAAATGCCCGATTTTCTGAAGATGCCGTGAATCAGCAAGACTGGGTTGTGGCTGCAATTGCTATTCATTTTTAACGGGGAATTTGATTTTTAATAGGTGCTTTTAGTTCTTCAACTAATGCGTTAATACTTTGGGAATCTGTCACCATTTGGCGGTGCATCCAAATGTTGAGCTTAACTTCTCGACCTACTGGCATTTGAGAGCTGTGCGAGGGTAAAATCATCACGTCAAAGGGTGTCCACATTGATGTAAAATTTATTCGTTTGAGCATGGCGACATCTTGATCTAAATCTTGCAGGAAACTGCTATCAGGACGCATATCGACGTATCCCGCTAAGGGCAAGGAATAGGCGGTGAGAGTGCCCCTGTGAGGCGAAGATATGGTGATGAAACGCTGTACCCGGTTAATTCCTCCGAGTCGCTGGACGTAGTAGCGGCTGACGAGCCCGCCCATGCTGTAGCCTACTATGTCGATCGACTGTGAGGGATGAAAGGTTTGGGAGATGTAATCTGCGAGTTGCTTCGCCAGTAAGTCGAGGCCGAGGCTACCGTCATTGGGGGTGAGGTTGAGGCTGTGTACTAACCATCCTAGCTGGGTGAGGTGGGCGGACATTTTGTTGAAAATGGTTTTGGTGTCCCAGATGCCGTGTATGAGAATGACTGGATTGCGATCGCTCGAACTGTTCATTTTGCTGGAAAACTGCTTGTCAATTATAGCATAAATCACTCCCCTAGGGAGTGTGACCCCTAGTGGGACAGCTAGCGAATCGGATCGGGATATCTTAGAGAGAGTCAAAAATATGTCATAAATTCTGAGATAATCGTAAATTAAGTACAAAGTAAGGCTGCTATTACTAAGTATAAATTACTATAGTATCAGTGTTTTTACTCACACAATGTAAATTTTGATGAAGAAATATAGGCAAAGGTTTCTTTACCGCGTAGTCTAACATTGTTGACAAGCTTGTACAAATTGCTCTAAAAGAACAAAAGGAGTCAATCTAATGTTTGATTTTATCAAGAATTTCTTCGGCGGTATTTTCAGCTTTTTTGCCGGATTGTTTGGCTTGAAAAAGTCTGAATATTTTCTAGATTTGGGCAACTCTGAGGCCAAGGAGTCACCGAAAGTTGAGCCTGGTACTGCTAAAAAGCCTGAGCCTGTAGTTGCGGCATCAGCACCAGCAAAAGCTGATTCTCCTAAGTCTGAATCGCCTAAGAAGGCTAAGGTGGAAACATCGAAATCTGTGAATGTAGTCGCAGCAACTAAGGGGAAAGCGTCGAGTTCAAGTGAACCGACTCTTACCTTTGCTCCTAATAATTTAATGCCAACACCAAATGCCAGCCGTAGAACTCCTGGGCCCAGCATGAATAGTTTCCGGGAAATGGCTCGTCAGGTTAAAACCAAGTAGGAAATTGTTAAGC
>DMYK01000582.1:1214-8682 GCA_003483675.1 Microcoleaceae cyanobacterium UBA11344 | reverse complement strand
GGAGAGGCAGATTTTTAATAATTAGCTTTAGTTTGCAGCATTAGGGGCTGTAGTGTTAGCCACAACGTTTACCTTTCCCGATTGTAGCAACCATTGGGTCTGCTAAGCAGTCGAAGGAGTCCTTGGGGGCGATCGCATCGATTTGGGATTTGGGATTTGGGATTTTAGATTGAATAATTGGCTTCTCTTGTCCCTTGCTGATTAAGCAAATCATTTCCACAAACTATTGAGTAAGGGCGTTATGCGGGCAGTTTGTGGATTAGGTGTATAGCCCGAAGGCGGATGAGGAGATTTTAGAGCAACGGGAAGTCATTGTAATTATGTCATTCTGAGCGCACCGAAGAATCGCGCTCGATTCTTCGCGGAGTTTACTTGCAGAACCCTTCACTCCGTTCTGCAAGTAAACTCCGGGTCGGGCTCAGAATGACAGACAATAGATGCGTAAGTCCTGTAGTCAACAAAACGGTTACTGATTTTTATTGACGAACTTATAAGCTTGATAACCTCCCAAGGTTAAAAGTGCCCCTGCTGCCACAATTCCTGCAACTGGCAGAGTCACTGGAGCAGCAACAATAGTTGTGGCTGTCGTTGTCAAGCCCAACCAACCTGCGACACCAGCAGCAGGCACTGTTGCAGTAGTGGCTATAGGTACGGTGGCAATTGTAATTGAACCCGCCAATGACGAACCACCAAGTGCAGCCGAACCACCAAGTGCAGCGATTCCAGCGAGCAAATCGTTTGTTTCCATTTTTCTAACTATTATGATAATTACATATTTCATAATTTACTGCATATTTTATGTCCTGTCAATATCGAATCAAAAAAAATTAGGATTTTCCAGTTTATATACCCGGCTGCAACGCAGCTTTTTAAAAGATTAATAATCTCAACCATCCTTAAATTTAGGACACACTTCAAACGCTAATTGTGACCCATAAAAACAAACATCAAACTCAGTAAAAAAATTAGTGCGCCCTAAAAGAATCGGAAGATTATTCACCCTCGTCCAGGCAAAAGCTAACTGAACTGGCTCAAAGTCCCCTACTTTTGCCAATACTAATAACCCTTTCGTTTCCGCACTCGCTAAATTCCCCGCTAAAGTAACAGAAAATCTTTGCGGTTCCCAAATAGCCCCTAACTCCACCCCAACATTATAGGGCAAAACATTTACACTAGCTCCTGTATCCAGTAAACCCATAACCTCAACAGAACGATTTTGATAAGTTAGTGTTAAAGGCAGATACGGAACATCAGCTAAAACACCCATTCCATCTCGTTTAGGTTGAAAAGGATATCGCCTACTATTAAACATTTTGAGTTTGTTTCTGCTCTATTTCTAGTAACTGCGTCAATTGCTCTGCTGCACTATTAGAAGTATGCACTGAATATATAATTTCAGCAGACTCATTACCCATTACAATTCCTTCTTCTTTCGCCAATTCTGCTATTAAAAACAGCATCATTTGAAACTTTTCAGCACGGGACAATTGCTGAAGTTGGGCTAATAATTCAAGATTTGACATAAAACGCCATTGAATTCGTTTTTCGATTTTACAACTATAGCAACCGCCAAGGCTCTTTGGTCATTGAGCGTAGTCGAAATGTCCACTTCGACCCTCCGACCCTTCGACTACGCTCAGGGAACAATGACTAGATCATTCTGGTATTACGGGAATTGATATAACCCTACTTTTCAACAGGCCTGGGCACTTCGTAAGTCAAAAAGTCATAGGCCATTTTCGTATTCGGAAAAATAGCCTGCGCTTCCTTCAGCAAATCATCCAATCCGATCGCATTTCCCGGAGCATAACGCGGGCTAAAATGCGTCATAATTAACTGTTTCGCCCCAGCAATCAAAGCAACTTGAGCCGCCATTGTCGAAGTTGAATGCAGTCTATCGAAGGCCATTTGAGCATCTTGATGAGCAAAAGTAGCTTCATGCACCAACAAATCAGCATTCTTCGCCAATTCCACCGCCTCGTCACAAAAAACCGTGTCAGTACAGTAAACAAACTTCCGCCCGACTTGATCCGGGCCGCAAAAATCAGTACCTTTAAACTCCCGCCCATCCGATAACTTGACCGTCTTTCCTTGTTTTAATTGACCGTAAAGTGGCCCCCACGGAATACCGACAGCCTGCGCTTTCTCGACATCAAAATGTCCCGGACGGTCTTTCTCGGTTATGCGATAGCCAAAAGCAGTAACTCGATGCTTTAAAGGAGCGCAACTCACAATATATTCGTCATCTTCATAGATGACTCCCGGATGACTTTTGTGAACTTTAACTGGGTATGAAAAATGCGTTTGGGAATAGCGAACACCCGCTTGCAAATATTCTTCAAGTCCCGGAGGCCCGTAAATATCAATGCGCTTGACATTGCCGGCTAAACCGCAGCTAGCTAGCAAACCCATTAAGCCGAAAATGTGGTCGCCGTGGAGGTGAGTGATGAAAATGCGGCTTAGTTGGCTGACTTTGAGCTCGCTACGGAGGAATTGGTGCTGGGTGCCTTCGCCGCAGTCAAATAGCCAGAGTTCGGCTCGCTGGGGCAAGCGGAGGGCGATGCTGGAAACGTTGCGCGATCGCGTGGGTACGCCTGAGCTAGTTCCGAGAAATGTAATCTGCAAGACTCAAGTCACCTCAATTAAACTGTTAAAAATATGTTAAATATATCCAGAGAGAGGCCGATCGACCTTCCCGGAAATAGTCACAGACAGGAATCGAGAGCAATCACCGTCCCTGCAAGCATCTGCTCGCTGCTTAACTCAATTCTAACGTTTTCTTTCTACCCTTCTCCTTTAAAATTTTAAAACTTGTACAGCACAGGAGGAAATTTATCAAATGCAGCCTGGAGTGTTCTTTGCTTCCCTTCTTTCTACCTTGGGAAAACGCTATTTTGGGATTTCGCTGGTGTTTTGGCTGGTAATGGTGGCCCCAGCACAGGCGGCGCTGATCTTGCGAGTTGCAGTCCAAGAAGGGGCTGAGCAGGTAAAAGTTGGCAGCTCTACTAAAGCTGCAATCCGCGATGGTAGTGGCCGTAATTTGGGCGAACTAACCGCAAACAGCGCCCAGTCTGCCCAATTTCGATCGGGAAAAGTCGCGATCGGCTCCTGGGCGGCCAATCAAATTTGGATCGAGCCGATCGGGAACGGTTATGTTTGGATTGGCGATCGATGGTATCGAGGCCGCACGCTGATACTTCCCCAAAAATCAGGGTTGACAGCAGTCAACTACGTCGATATCGAACAGTACCTCTACAGCGTTCTCGGTGCCGAAATGAGTGGCAATTGGCCTCAAGAGGCTTTGAAAGCCCAAGCAGTCGCCGCCCGTTCCTACGCTCTCCACCAGCGCCTCAAAAGCGAAACCGATATTTATGATGTAGACAATACCCAATCTTCCCAGGTTTACAAAGGATTGCAAACAGAATCTTCCGGTACTTATTCCGCAGTGGATGCCACAGTCGGTCAAGTTCTGATCTACAACAGTCAAATTATTTTAGCGGTTTTCCACTCTGCTTCAGGCGGACATACTGAGAATGTTGAGGATGTTTGGACGGAACCGCTACCTTACCTGCGGGCTGTTCCAGACTTCGATCAAAGCGCGCCGGTTTATCAATGGAAAGAAAATTTTACACGGGATCAAATGAGCAACAAAATTTCTGGCGTCGGAAACGTGATCTCGATGAAGCCAGAACGGACTACTGCTTACGGGAGCATCTTAACTATGAAAGTAGTTGGAGATGGCGGTTCTAGGGTAATGAGTGGCGCGGATCTGCGTCGAGTTCTAAATTTGAGGAGCACCCGCTTTACCGTGATTCCTCAGTACGGGGGGATTTTTAGTGCGAGGAATGGCGGGAAACCTCCTACGGGTTTTCAAGTTGCTGGTAAAGGTTTCGGTCACGCTGTGGGCATGAGTCAGTGGGGGGCGTACAATTTGGCAAGGCAGGGATATGGCTACCAGCAGATTTTGCTGCACTATTACCGGGGCGCTTCTTTGGCTAGAATTGCAGTTCAGTAATTGCTACGAATTGGTGAGTTGTTATTTGTTATTGGGCCTTGGTTATTGGGCCTTGGTTATTGGGCCTTGGTGATTGGGAATTGGTGATTGGGAATTGGTGATTGGGAATTATAACTCACAACTAAAAACCCCAAAATAACCAATAAAAACTCACAACTAAAAACCCCAAAATAACCAATAAAAACTCACAACTAACCACTCAAAAATAACTAATGACTAATGACTACTAACTACTGACTAAATTAAGGATTGCTATGCAAAAGTGGGAGTATTTATTGGTGGATGCGAATATGTATCCTTTTGGAAACAAGCTGATTAGTTTATATGTCAACGGTGAAGAACAACGAGATTGGAAACAAGGAGTGCTGCATCTATTTGTCAATGAATTGGGGGAGGAGGGGTGGGAACTTGTGGCTCTCCGCCATGACTCGAAGTACGACCAAAATTCTTTGATTTTTAAACGTCCTAAGATTGTTAAAAGAACTAGAAAAACACCAGATTCTGACTCCCCCAAAAAATGATATTTGTAGTTTTAAAAGTCTCCGGCGGTTGAAACCGCGACTACATAAACAAAGCGAAGCATCGGAATTGATCTTACCCACAGTCAGGAAACTGCACGTGCCGTTTCCCTACAATTAATCGGGGGATGGTTACATCCGAGGGAGGGCGATGGCGTTCCGCCCTCTTCGAGTGCTACGATTTTGGGGTAGGGAAACGGCATTGCTTTGTCCGACCTTGCCTGATATATTACAAATTGTCCGATCGCCCAATCCGCTTTTGCCATTCGGCATCTATTTTAGCTGACTGTTCTAATTCTTGTTCAGTTAATTCTGTTTCTGTGGTATAAGCTAAATCTTCTCCACTCAAAACATTTTCTCCTGCAAACTCGCGAGCATAGGCAAGTTTTTGGAGCAAATTAGCATCGGGTTCGTTTAATAAGATTGCTCGCTTCTGTCGCTCTTGATTGCGGGCTTCGATGCTGCTATTTTTCCACTGAATCCAGAAGTAGCGAATTAGGGGAATTGTTAAAAATCCCACGCCATAGAGCAGCAGCAGTGGATAAATACCGCTGACTAAACCAATAAATCCACCGCCGATCGCACTTTTAGCTAATAAATTGCCCAAAACTAATGCACCTACCAAATTGACGGCTCCCAAGCCTGCTGCGAGCATGATTTGTCCTGAACCGGCTTGGCTGAAACGCCAGAGCATTTCTCGCAAATAAGCTGCTACTGGTTCAGCATTTCTCTCGGTGGCTGTGGTTTGCAATTGCGGGAAGTGGTAGACTATTTGCCCTTCGGGACTGACTTCGGGACGGCCATCAAAACGGGCGAGGGCTGGTAACATATATTCTTCGTATTCTAAGGCGTATCCCTGTCCGAGTTGGTCGAGATAGGGGGCGATTTGTTCGGCGGCGATCGCACCTTTGTTGTTCCGAATAGCGGCGGCAATGTTGCTCCACTTACGCTCTTCTAAATTGTAATTGGGATTGCCGTCTCCAAATAGAAATGAGAACACTGCTTCCAGAAAGTTCATTTCGGGTTTTTGGCCTGTTAATCGCGATCGCCTTTGGTAGGAAGGTTCGTCGTGGTTCCAGTAAAATAGCCAGATTAAGTCGTTCCAGAAATAGGGAAAGAAGAAAAAGCCGCCACCCTTGTCGCCCCCAGAGCCGCCGCCGCCATTATTGTTGTCGCTACCGCTAGAGAGTAAAATCGCGATCGCCACAAATATTAATAGCAGGGAGGCTACTAAAACTATGCCAAAAGATATCCGAATCAGGTAAAATAGGATACGCCAGATTTTTTGCCACCATTCCTGCAACTGCAATCGCCAGAATTTGTTCCGCAAAATATCTGGAAAGTTGTTGGGAAATAGGTAAGCAATGTCGCCGGATTCTGCTACTTGTAGGTGGCCACCTGCTTCGGAGGCGAGGGTTAACAGTTCTCGCTGGGCAAAATTGACATCTAGTCCAGCTTTTGCCGCCACGTCTCCAACCGTAACGCGGTAGCCAAGTTCTTTGACGGCTTGCATAACCTTGGGATTTGGAGCCATGTCTTTCTCTGTTGTGAAAATTACTTATATTTTTTTATTATAGTTTGTGGGAATTCAAGCTGGTTTTAAAGCGCAGGTTTATTGCTTTTTTTGAAGCTGGCCTTGACTTTTGGGCAAAATATTGCTAGTGTTAGCCGATCGGCTTTTGAGTGTTGGCTGAACTTTGACAACTTAATAAAACTTTAAATAGCTTAAAAAAATATGTTTTTTTGCAAGTTTTGCGAGAGTTGTCTAAAATAGATAGGACTTGCCCGTGTTGTCAGGTTTGCAGTTGTGTCTCACAAGTCTTTTGGGCGTACTCAGCGCAAATATAAACCAAAACAGTGCCACAACTCTTAATAGGAAAACTTTACAGGCTAATTTTTGAGATTAGCCACTAACCCAAAGAATCACATATGCCAAGAACTCAACGCAACGATAACTTTATTGACAAAAGTTTCACGGTAATGGCTGATATCATCCTCAAGATTATGCCAGCGAAGAAGCAAGCGAAGGAAGCTTTTGCTTATTATCGGGATGGTATGTCGGCTCAAGCAGATGGCGAATACGCTGAAGCAATGGATAATTATGAGGAAGCGCTGAAGCTGGAAGAAGATCCTTACGATCGCAGTTATGTCTTGTACAATATGGCGCTGATCCATACTAGCAACGGCGAACACGATCAAGCTTTGGAGTATTACAGCCAAGCTCTCGAACTTAATCCCAGAATGCCACAAGCCCTGAATAATATTGCTGTGATTTATCACTATCAAGGGGAAAAGGAAAAGGAATCTGGGAATGTGGAAGCGGCGGAAGGGCTGTTTAATAAAGCTGCGGATTATTGGAAGGAGGCTATTCGCTTAGCGCCTAACAATTACATTGAGGTGCAAAATTGGCTGAAAACCACAGGTCGATCGCAGATTGATGTGTATTTTTAACTATGATTGGGCCTGGGGAATTAGGCCTTGGGCATGGGTAATAGTTAATAGTTAATAGTTAGTAGTTTTTCTAATAACAATTCGCAATGCCCTATGCCCTATGCCCTATGCCCTATGCCCTATGCCCAATTCCCTAGGCCCAATTCCCAATTCCCAATTCCCAATTCCCAGTTTTTATGATTGACAAAGAAGAAGTTCGGAAAGTAGCAAATTTAGCGAGATTGGAATTAACGCCTGAAGAAGAAGAGCAGTTTACTGGTCAACTTAACGGTATTTTGGATTATTTCGATCAGTTGAGTGAACTGGATACGAGTAAGGTAAAGCCGACAACGCGGGCGATCGATGTTAGTAATGTGATGCGATCGGACGATTTGCAACCTTTTGCTAAGGGAGAAAGTATTTTGGAGGGAGCTCCCGATCGCGATGGGGAGTTTTTCAAAGTACCTAAAATCATGTAGGGGTGAAGCTACACGCCTAAATTGAT
>DMYK01000582.1:0-1132 GCA_003483675.1 Microcoleaceae cyanobacterium UBA11344 | reverse complement strand
GCGCAGTGCGCACCTTACGATCGTCCTAAATTCTCACTGCAAAAGATGCTGCTAATTCCCGTTCTGGTTCCATACCAACTGTAGGCGGCATTGAACGATTTGCTACCTGATTAATTAGTTGTAAATGTTGCGGCAACATTTTAGCTAAACTGTAGCGTTCTAATGCTGTTTGACGAGCCCTGACGCGAACTTCTGCCATGCGGGTAGGATGGTCTAAAACTTCATCTATGCGATCGGCTACTTGTTTAGGCGAGAAGTAATCGACTAACAAACCGTTTTCTCCGTCGCGGATAACTTCTCTAACAGGCCCTGTGTCGGAACCGATTACTAAACATCCCGTTGATAGAGATTCAATCATTGACCAAGATAGCACAAAAGGTCTGGTTAAATAAACGTGGACATCCGATGCTTGAATTACTTTTAAATACAATCCATAAGGTAGTGGCCCGACAAAGTGAACTCGCGACAAATCTAGCGGTACTTTTTTCAGCATATAGTCTTTGTAAGACTCGCCATTAGGTAAAGAACGACCATAACAAACTCTTTCTGAACCAACTACTACTACGTGACAGTTGGGGCGGCGTTCTTGTACATAGGCGATGGATTCAATAAACTCTGGAAAGCCACGGTAAGGTTCCATTCCCCGCGATACATAGGTGACAATTTCATCAACGCCTGACAAGTCTAAATTGGGCAAAACCAGTTTAGCACCGGGGTCTGGTTTGAAGTAATCTGTATCTACGCCGTCGTGGAGTACGGATAATTTTTGTTGTAATTCTGGCGGAAATTGCGATCGCTGCCAATAAGTGGGCGACAAACCCCAATCGCAAGAGTATAAATCTATCAGAATCGGCGCATTTTTGATTCTAATTCTGGCCATATCGTCAACTGTTAAAGGTTCCGCTGGGTCGAAATCTGCGTCGGAACCGATCGAGTGATAAAACCACTCGAAATAACACAAAAGCGGCGTATTTGGAAAAGCTTCTTTGACAAATAATGTCGGCCCCCAACCTGAATGACCGCAGATCACATCGGGTACAAAACCATCGGCTTTGAGTTGTTCAGCCATTCTAAATACGGCTTGTCCGTAGATGACGGCACTTTCTAAGGGGCGAACGTATTGGTGAGTCTG
>DMYK01000269.1:4675-6941 GCA_003483675.1 Microcoleaceae cyanobacterium UBA11344 | reverse complement strand
TTACGAAATCGAGATTCGCTAGCTTTTAAATCCTCCTCTAGCTGTTCCATTGCTAGTTCCATCTGCTGCAATTCGCACAGATTAATACTGTCAGCTTCTGAGATGTGACTGTCTGCCTCATTCTGTGCTAAACTTTTTGGGGACTGTTGATAGTTGGCTTGCTCGCCACTATTTTTAGCTGTGTTGTTTGGGAAACTGCTAAGATCAGTAATCTTACTTTCTGGGTTTGGATCTTGATAAAACATATTTAAGCCCTACAAGAAAAATCTTAATTCACTGAAGTTGTTGCGCTCGCTCAAGTCTCAAGCCTATTCAGGAATAGACCTATTTACAATAGATGAGCTCACACTACTGCGACCAACAATGATAAATTCTTATTAAAAATCAAGTGCGATCGCCCTTTGATGATGTATAAGTGATCGTCAAAGATTTTCAACACTCTGCAAAAAACTACTCAATACAAATTAGTAGATTGTTATGAAGATTCTGTGAAGATAAGTGCGAGGGCTGGTAAACCAACTCATCTTTATGCTGTAACAATCAAGAAGAATCACCAGTTAGCAATTACTAAATCATGCCGATGCCACTAAATTTGATCTAGAATATAACCTGTCTATTTTTGCGATCGCAACTTCAAACCAATGGCACGTCTAGCACTTCTGAGCGTATCCAACAAAACCGGGCTAATTGACTTAGCACGGAGTCTAGTAGAAGAATTTGAATTTGACATCATTAGCAGCGGCGGGACAGCAGCGGCCCTCAAAGCAGCAGGAATCCCTGTCACCAAAGTTGCCGAATATACCGGTTCTCCCGAAATTTTGGGCGGGCGAGTCAAAACACTTCATCCCCGCATCCACGGCGGTATTTTAGCACGTCGTGATGTACCACAGGATATCACAGATTTAACCGCAAATCAAATTCGCCCTATTGATTTAGTCGTTGTCAATCTGTATCCATTTGAACAGACAATTGCCAAACCGGGAGTAACCCTAGCAGACGCCATTGAGCAAATAGATATCGGCGGGCCGGCAATGCTGAGAGCATCAGCAAAAAATCATGCACACTTAACAGTTTTGTGCAATCCAGAGCAGTACAATATTTATTTAGAAGAACTGCGACAAAACGGAGGCGAAGCCTCCTTAGAATTTCGGCAAAATTGCGCGCTAGAAACCTTTAAGCACACTGCCAACTACGACAGTGCGATCGCCACTTATCTCAGCGCTCAATCCACTCAAGAATCATCCCAAATAACCGAGTTTAACCTATCAGGAAAAGAGCTGCAAACTCTGCGCTACGGCGAAAATCCCCACCAAGCCGCAAGCTGGTATCAAAGCGGAATTACACCCACAGGCTGGACGACTAGCACCATCCTGCAAGGCAAAGAATTAAGCTACAATAACCTAGTAGATTTAGAAGCAGCAAGGAGGCTGATTGT
Organism: Microcoleaceae cyanobacterium UBA11344; assembly: GCA_003483675.1. Lineage (GTDB taxonomy): Bacteria > Cyanobacteriota > Cyanobacteriia > Cyanobacteriales > Microcoleaceae > Microcoleus. Next base: position 5,506 of record DMYK01000269.1, on the reverse strand, counting down.
AGAATTTCCAGACAGTCCCGCCGCCGCTATTCTGAAACACACAAATCCCTGCGGCACAGCCTTGGGAACAACTATTTCCGAAGCGTATCAAAAAGCATTTGACACGGATTCAGTATCAGCTTTTGGCGGAATTGTTGCGCTAAATCGCCCGATTGATGCAGCTACTGCAACTGCATTAACTAAGACATTTTTAGAATGTATTGTCGCTCCAGGATGCGAACCAGAAGCTGAAGAAATTATCAAAAAGAAGGCAAAAGTGCGGGTATTAATTTTGCCAGACTTGACTCAAGGGCCGTCGCAAACTGTTAAAATAATCGCAGGTGGTTTGCTGGTGCAAGACTCAGACAATGTAGTAGAAGATACCAGTAAATGGCGCGCAGTTACTGAGAAACAGCCGACAGCAGAAGAGTTAGCAGAATTGCTGTTTGCTTGGAAAGTAGCGAAACACGTTAAATCAAATGCGATCGTGGTGACGCGAAATTGCACTACAATCGGTGTCGGTGCTGGACAAATGAATCGTGTCGGATCGGTTAAAATAGCATTAGAACAAGCGGGTGATCAAGCCAAAGGAGCTATTTTAGCTAGCGATGGTTTCTTCCCCTTTGACGATTCGGTAAAAACGGCGGCGGAAGCGGGAATAATTGCGATCGTCCAACCGGGAGGTAGTATGCGCGATCGAGATTCGATCGACTGCGCTAACCAACTCGGAATCACAATGGTTTTCACCGACATCCGCCACTTTTTGCATTAATTATTGTAGGGACACAACAGTGTTCATTGGTGTCAACTTAAGCCTGAAAGCCATGATAAATCTCGCTTTCACCCCAGTCT
>DMYK01000269.1:790-4592 GCA_003483675.1 Microcoleaceae cyanobacterium UBA11344 | reverse complement strand
GTTTAACGTTAAGTTGACACTAATGAACAGTGTTGTGTCCCTACCGAATTGTTTCCCTTCCGAATTATATCTTTAGCGAGTTTCTCATCGTGTCTTGAAAAAATTATGACCTACACTCAACCGCAAATTCAACCCCAAGATGTCAAAGTCAAAATCCTGCTTACCGGCGGACATCAATGCACAATCACGCTCAAATCCGACACACCATTATTGCACAATCTTGTTAAAACATTAGTCGATCGCACCCAACAAACACCCGGTTTTTCCACCTTATTTCAGATTCCCATAGACGAAGGGCGATCGGCACTTTGTTTTCCAGGCGAACACCTAGTCGGCTTAGTCACAGAACCCCCAATTTACTTACAGCAACTGCAAGCGCAGCAGCCAGAAATTCCCGTAGAAATTCCCCTAGAAATTCCCCTAGAAATTCCCGCAACTGCGCCAGTAAATGACGAATTAATATCTCGATACGCCCAAATTGACAACTTTCTCACAGCCGCAGAAAAGAATAAACTCATCAAATATGTTTTAGCAAAAGAATCAGAATTTGTGACTACCAGCACCTCAACCAATGCCGACGAATACCGCCGTTCTATGGTACTCCATTCATTCCCAGAATTCTCAGAACTGATGATTAATCGCATTAAAGCAATTCTCCCCGACGTGCTGGGAAAATTAAATATTCCATCATTTTCTATTGGTGACATAGAATCTCAGCTAACCATGCACAACGACAATAATTATTACAAACTTCATAACGATAGTGGCTCTCCCGATACAGCAACCAGATTTTTCACCTATGTTTACTATTTCAATCGAGAACCAAAGGCTTTTTCTGGCGGCGAATTGCAGATTTATGACAGTAAAATCGAGAACAATTTCTATGTTGCCGCTGACTCTTTTAGAACAGTTGAACCGCGCAATAACAGCATCGTATTTTTTCTGAGCCGCTATATGCACGAAGTCTTACCAGTTAGTTGTCCTTCCAAAGCTTTTGCTGACAGTCGTTTTACTATCAACGGTTGGGTGCGCCGAACCGATTGAGATTCATTCATAGTCCTGGACGCACTAATAACCGAATTATGTCATTCTGAGGGTCGCGAATAATCTCAAACCATTGTCACACCGTTACAATACGTCAGTCCCGATCTGTGAGATTCTTCACTTCGCAAAGCCTAGGCTCAGAATGACAGAATTATGTTCCTCAAAACTATTTAATTTTACTCCCGTGAACCAGCACTTTTCAACAGTTTCACCACCTCTTTATAACCGTTAAACTCAGCCAGCATTAAAGCCGTATAATTCCCCAAATTTTGATGATTTAGCTCAGCACCCGCATCAATTAAAAGCTTGACAGCACCAGCACAGCCGCGATGTGCAGCCCACATTAAAGCAGTTGCACCAGAATCATCCCGCCCATTGACATCAGCACCGTTTTCAACTAACAATTGGGCGATCGCAATATGACCTCGATCGCACGCTTTCATTAAAGCCGTTTTCCCTCGCTCCGCAGCGATATCAACATCCGCACCGCCCTCAAGCAAAGCCTTTACCGTCTCAGTATGTCCCTGAAAAGCCGCCAAAGTTAAAGCCGTCTCCCCAAAGTTTTTAGCATTCAGAAAATCAGCATTATTTTGATTGACTTTTTGCAGCAAATATGATATGATCGCACTGTTACCATGAACAGCAGCCACCAGCAAAGGCGTATCGCCCAACCGATTTCTCTGCTCGACACTAGCACCCCGGTTTAACAGCAATTCCACAACATCCTCATAACCTTCAACAACAGCCAAATTTAAAGCAGTTTCATCATCTTTATCCTTAGCATTGATCTCAGCACCAGCATCAAGTAAAATAAGAGCGATCGGCAAATTTCCCCCAGCCGCCGCCGCCATCAAAGCCGTTCCCCCATCCTCATTTTTCACATTCACATCAGCACCAGCACCAAGCAAAGCTAGCACCACATGAAGATGACCAAAATCAGCAGCCAAAGTTAAAGCAGTTTCGCCATCTTGATCTCGAATGCTAACATCAGCACCAGTAGCCAACAACACCTCAACAACAGCCAAATTGCCCACCGTCGCAGCCTGCATCAAAGCAGTTTTGCCGACTTGATTTTTAACATTAGCATCCGCGCCACAATTGAGTAAAATTCGGATAATTTCAGGGCGACCTTGACTAACTGCTAAAAATAGGATAAGATGATCAGCAATAGCACCCGCATCTGCCAAAGCTTTTACTACAATTTCCTGGCCAGATAAAGCAGCTATTTTTAAAGCAGAATCTCCATCTTTATCGCACGCATTAACATCAGCATTAGCAGCAAGTAACAGCCGCACAACATTGATATCACCTTTCAAACAAGCCGCCATCAAAGCCGTACTACCATCATCATTTTTAGCATTAACATCAGCACCCCCAGCCAGCAACAGCCGCACAGAGTCAGCCTGCTTGTGAGCCGCCGCCAGCATCAAAGCCGTCAGGCCAAAACGCCTTCTGACTTGGTTGACATTAGCGCCATTATTTAGTAAAATACGCAGGATTTCCGCATAGCCCTTTTGGGCCGCAAACATCAAAGCCGTCGTCCCCTCAGAGTCTTTGGCGTTAGCGTTAACACCCTTAGCGAGTAAGGCTTGTACGTGAATAATGTTGCCAGTCTTGGCAGCTTGGATTAATACAGCGTCTTGTTTAGTGGCAGTCATAATAGCCTCTCATCCCGTATGTTTTTACCATCACATGAGACGGCCTTACTGGTATGCTAAGTTTTATGAAGTATGTTTACTAATCCTGATCACACCATGAATCTCGAAATTCCGCAGTCTGTTAAAGTTTGGAGCCAATTTTTCCACCCAGTGTTAATGTGGGTGCTGCTGGCCATCTCATTTTATGCTTTGTATCTCGGCGTTCAAATCCGGCGCACCAGAAGTGCCGAAGGCGAGGTCAAAAAAGAGTTAATTAAGGGCAAATTCAACCTCAAGCACCACCAGATGGGTTCTTTGCTGCTAGCCTTGATGGTAACGGGGGCGATCGGCGGTATGGCCGTCACCTACATCAACAACGGCAAATTGTTCGTGGGTTCCCACTTGCTAGCAGGGTTAGGAATGACAGCAATAATCGCCATTTCTGCCTCGCTGACACCTTTGATGCAAAAAGGCAATGATTTTGCCAGATATACTCACATCTTTCTGAATGTGGCGATGCTGGGGCTGTTTGGCTGGCAAGCGGTAACAGGCGTAGAAATCGTGCAGAGAATTATCAGTAAAATGTGATCGTTTGGGCAAGATTGCTAATTTAGGACTTACGCACAGACTCTACTTGTAGGGTGCGCACTGCGCACCTTACCCTTAGCTATTTTTTATATGCTTTAATAGCCAAACGTTCCTGCGGATGATATAATAGACTCAAGTTAAATTGAACGAAAACTTTATAATATCAATTAGGGAGTTTTTTAAATCAAAAGAAGGAAAGCTATGCTGGAAACCCTGATCAAGTATTTTGTTTACGCAACCAAAGGCTATATTACAAAAACGCAGTTAATCAAGTTTTTGTACTTAGCCGATCTTTATGCGGTTAAATGGACCGAAAAACAGCTTACTGAGTTAGATTGGCGTTATTATTACTATGGGCCTTGGAACGAAGACATAGACGCTGCTTTAAATCAAATGAATGGTAAAGAGATTTTGCAAGAATCTCAGGGAGAGACTATCTTCGTCAGACCTGTTGAGGGAGCTGGTAATGTCGATGATTTAAAGTTACCTTTAGGCCTCAAGCTAATGCTTGACAACATCAGGAGAGAATGGGC
>DMYK01000269.1:0-739 GCA_003483675.1 Microcoleaceae cyanobacterium UBA11344 | reverse complement strand
AACCAGAGGAAAAGGTGAGACTGAATCTGTACAAAGAAAGAGAAAAATTAATGAGTGAATTGGGGTGATCAAGTGGCTGAACAAACACCGCGTCAAGGTTGGATTTATTTTATCAATCCCTATAGAGTATCTCTTCGTTGCAAACTTGGTCATCATCATATTTATGAGATAAATGAACCAGGGGCGATTGAATGCAAGACAATTTCTTGCGACCAGGTAATTAATTCTAGTAGGGTTTTTCGGGGAGAGCATCCTTATATCATTTGGACAGGTGACGAATTTCAAGATAACTCTAAATACATCCAAACTTTGACGCTAATTCCGTTGACTTCACAAGAAACCTATAAAGGTTTACCAACAGTATATCCGATTAATTCTACAAGCACAAATGGTCTTTCTAAGAGTTCATTTGCTCTAGTGCATCAGATATGTACTGTTGATGCTAACTGTTTTAAAGATTCGCAGGGGGATTGGGTTGAGCGAGTTGGACAACTGGATAAACCAGATAAGGAAGCGATAGAGGAACGTTTAAAGTATTTTTTAAATCTTGGGGATAATCCGAGTGAAGATTGGTTTATTAAAAATGCGTCTATAGAACTTTTACAGAAAGTTTTTAATGATCTCCCAGATGAAACCACAAAAAGTATGGCTATAGAAAAACTGATCGACGATTTGCGATCGTAGTCAATAGTCAGCCAGATACTTCGCTACAGTACGACAGCCTAAGTGTCATTCTGAA
>DMYK01000166.1:12955-13146 GCA_003483675.1 Microcoleaceae cyanobacterium UBA11344 | reverse complement strand
GAGGCTTTCAGTAATGAAATTTTACCCCTGTTTGCTACTTATCAGGAAACTGGGTTGAAAACCCCGTCCGTTTAGGGATGGGACGAAAAGCGACTGAGAGGTTTCAATCCCATTGCCCTTTTTTAACAATGGGAAAGTTTAATACAGTTCTGGACGCATTGTAACGGTGTTGCCAAGGTTTGAGATTCTTC
>DMYK01000166.1:12253-12875 GCA_003483675.1 Microcoleaceae cyanobacterium UBA11344 | reverse complement strand
GCTTGCGAATGACATAATTCAGAATGACATAATTATGTTGTTAGTGCGTAAGTTTTATAATAGCTAACGGTCGATTCTTCAATTCTTCAATCTAAAACCTAAAATCGATCATGGAAGTTTACTGCACGCGCCCAGGATGTCCGCGCCCTCAAAACTATTTTCCCGACCTTGATGACAGTTCGCTGTTGAAAACTGTGCAGCAAAGGTATTGTAAAACCTGTGGAATGCCCCTGATTTTGAGCGGTCGCTATTTACCGGTGAGGTTGTTGGGTCAAGGCGGTTTTGGGGCGGCCTTTCTGGCCCGCGATCGCTATACTCCGGCGATGCGGCAGTGCGTTGCTAAACTGTTACAGCCGTCGGTAACTCTGACTCCGACACAGCTAAGAATCGCTCAAAATCTGTTTGAACGGGAAGCGGCGGTTTTGGAAGAACTGGGAAATGAACACCCACAAATTCCGAGTCTGCTGGCTTTTTTTGAGTTAACTGTTCCGAGTTTGCAGGCGGGGAAAGATGATAAGTTTTTCTATCTGGTTCAAGAATTTATTGATGGTGAAAATTTGGAGGAGGAACTGGCTGTAAAAGGCAAGTTTTCGGAAGCAGAAACGGTGGAGGTATTGCGGGA
>DMYK01000166.1:8826-12229 GCA_003483675.1 Microcoleaceae cyanobacterium UBA11344 | reverse complement strand
AAACCTGCTAATATTATGCGGGGAAAAAATGGGCGGCTTTATTTGTTAGATTTTGGGGCTGTTAAACAGGTAACACAAACTGCTGGTAGTTCAAAAGTTTCGACTGGTATTTATTCTTTGGGTTATGCTCCGCCAGAACAAATGAGCGGGCAAGAAGTGTATCCGGCAACGGATTTGTATGCTTTGGCTGTGACTTGCATTACTTTGCTGAGTGGTTTGCAGCCGACGGAGTTGTTTGATAGTTACAGAAATGAGTGGAATTGGCATTCGCGGGTGCAGGTAAGTTCGCGTTTGGCTCAAGTTCTCGATCGACTGTTATTATCAGCTCCTAGCCAGCGTTTTCAATCTGCGGCTGAGGTGGAAGCGGCTCTGAAATCTCACTCGCAACAGCCTACAATCGTCGTACAGCCTCCTCTGACACCTACTCAACCCCCCGTACAAACTTTGCCTTCGATACCGATTCAGCAGCCTTCTAGCCCTGTTTCCGCGCCTTCTACGGGAGGGCTGCAACCTGCGCCGAGAGGGGCTTTTTCGATTTGGGAGGTTTTGTCGGGGGCGGCGTTTACGGGTTTTGAGGGGGGGTTGCTGGCGATCGCCCTGAAGAGTTTACTGCCGTCTCTAGGCCTGAGTATGGGATTGTTGGGGATGATTATGGGGGGTTTGATTTATGCTCAGTATCGCCGAGTGATCGAACAAACTGGGATGTTGATTATTGGCGCTGGTACTCTGGCTTTGCTGGTGTCTTTTCCGGCTTTGCAAAAGGCGGCAACTATGATTTATCCTGGTTCTCCGATCACTGGTGTGTTGTTTGTGGGATGGCTGGCGGCTTTAAGTGCGATCGCGGCAACAGCGATATTTCGATTGATTTATAAGTTACTTTCTAATATTTTTTAAGCTAATAGATATCTCCAGAAAAGATAGCTAATAACAGGCAGGATGCCTGTTCCACAATAAATAACAGGCAAGATGCCTGTTCCACAATAAATATGGTCAATGTCTAATTTAAAATGCAGACTCAGAAGTTGATTAGCCCGAATTGGACGATTGCTTGGGGCCCAGCAGCCCGATCGCACCCTGCAACTTGGGAAACCTCCGGTTTTGCCATAATCGGAGCGCAACCCACCTTCAGCCCCAGTCAGCGATTTGTGCTGGTGGGTGACTGCTGCTTCGATCGCACTATTTTACTCAAACAACAGATTGACACAGATGGATTGAGCGATTTGGCGATCGTCGGGCAGTTATGGGAAACATCGGGCACTGAAACTTTGAGCTTATTGTCAGGACAATTCGCCCTGGCTGTGTGGGATCGAGAGGAGAAAACTTTGTGTCTGGGGCGCGATCGCGTGGGAGCAAAAACGCTCTATTACACTCGCACAGGAACGACTCGCTGGATTGCGCCTCGACTGCGATCGCTCAATCCCTATCACGATCGAACACTCGATTTAGTTGCTTTGCGCGACTATTTGTGCTGTGCCTTTGTACCTGGAGCGCAAACGCTATGGGAAGCGGTGCGAGAGTTGCGCCCTGGTAGTTATTTGTATTTACCGGATGTTGAAGCGCAGAGATACTGGGAACCGCAGGAGCAAATTACGAATGCCGATCGCCCTTTGGAATGGCATAGTCAACAGGTGCGATCGCTTTTGGAACAACTGGTGGAAGAAGCGCTACCACCGGGGGAACCTGTCGCAGCATATCTTTCGGGTGGTATTGATTCAAGTTGCGTTACTGCGATCGCAGCGAGGCTGCACGATCGCCCGGTGCACACTTTTTCGATGCACTTTGGCGCTCAATATCCGAACGAGATTGAATTTGCCAACATCGTGGCGACACATTGTGGCACTGAGCACCATGTTTTAGAAGTTTCACCGCAGCAAATTTGGCAGTTGCTACCGGAAACCTTGGCTGCTATGGATGATCCGGTGGGGGAAGGTTTGACGGTTCCCAATTTGCTGCTGGGGCGATCGGCAAAGCAATTCGCAGATGTAGTATTGAATGGCGAAGGCGGCGATCCGTGCTTTGGCGGGCCCAAAAATAAGCCGATGTTGCTCAACAGTTTGTACGGTTCGATTCAGGGTAAAGCCGATCCGATCGCAGCTTACTTGACTTCGTTTCAGAAATGCTATGTGGATTTGCCACGCTTGCTGAAGCCGGAGGTTTGGGAAAAGGTGAAAAATGCCCCTTCCGTCTTTGCTGAGGAATTGCAACAGACAGAAACGACTTTTTTGAATCGGCTGATGCGGCTCAACATCGAGTACAAGGGAGCCGATTACATTTTAACTAAGGTGAATAATTTAACGGCTGCTGCGGGGCTAAAAGCTCGATCGCCCTTATTCGATCAGCGGATGGTGGCGCTGAGTTTGCAAATTCCCCCAGAATACAAGCTAGTCGGCGCGCAAGAAAAGGCGGTGCTCAAGGCTGCTGTGGCGGATTTGCTGCCCGATGTCATTGTCAATCGTCCGAAAAGCGGCATGGTAATGTCGATGCAGCAGTGGTTTTTGAGGGATTGGCAGCGGCAAGCGCGATCGTTGCTGCTGAATCGTCATGCGGCGATCGCACCCTACCTCAATCAAGCACTAATCCGCGAGTGGCTCAACTATCGCGGCGAAGTTTTTCCCCGCTACGGGCTGAAACTGTGGCTGCTGGTGACGCTGGAAATTTGGTTACAGGTGAATCGCCGTTAATATTTGTCCTAGGGAAAACATTTGTCCTAGGGAAAACATTTGTCCTAGGGAAAACATTTGTCATTCTGAGCGAAGCGAAGAATCTCCGAGATGCTTCACTACAAAGCAGAAAGCTGACGGGGTGACAAACAATAGTTGCAGAAGTCCTGATAGATTAAACTTTTAAAGACTCAAATGCAATATTTTCGGAAAAAACCCGGTTTCTGCCTAAGTCAGGACTTACGCATTGTAACGGTTTGGCAAGGGTTTGAGATTCTTCGCGACCCTCAGAATGACATAATTAGGTTATTAGTGCGTCCAGGATTATAAGTCCTAGAAGTTTGAAAAAACGCCTAACCAAAACTATCGGAAACAAACACATAGCCGCCACCATATCCAACAGCATCATCCACTAATATTAAGCCGTCATTGGTCTGCGGATCGCCACTCTGAGCAAGTCCATAATTCACCACGCGCAACAACCGCTGTGGCGTAAAAGATTCCAATTCCACAAAATTGCCTGCATCCAGCCATGCTAATTCTTGTGCTGTTAAACCTTGCCTCACAGCATTGGGAAGTTTACGGGATTTTTGTGCCATTGTTTGAGATTGCTGCACAAACAGATCGCAAGTTTCCAAGATTTGACGGGGAGAGATACCCAAATCAAAAATCGTGACGGCTTGATTCGCAAACCAGTTTGGACTGGTTCGTAATTGATGCACTAAACTAACTCCAGCAGGGTT
>DMYK01000166.1:6926-8798 GCA_003483675.1 Microcoleaceae cyanobacterium UBA11344 | reverse complement strand
GTGTCGAAGATGCTTTGGGGATAGCCACTAATGCTAAGAATGGCGCAGTTGTTTTCAAAATGGACGTTGTTGGCAATCAGGAATTGGGCGATTTCGTCGCTGTCGCAGATGATTGCGCGATCGAAACTGTAGGCGCTGACTTCGGGATCGATGGTGGCGGGTAAAGCGTTTTGACGAGGTGCAGGGAGCAGTTTTTCTAGTGCGCCATTCACTGTTTGCCAGCGTTGCAGCCATTCATCACTTTGCGCTGCATTGACGAAAAATATTTCACAGATTTCGTGTTGGCGGCGTTGTCGTGAAATACTGAGCCAGTAGGAAGATAGCCCTAGCAAACCGACTGTCATATATCCGGCAAAAGAATTAGCTATTAGGCTTACAGGAATGCCTGTTACTAAAATAATTATCCCTAAAATTTTCAAGTTTTTTGCACTAATTGTTCTACCGACAATCCCCTGCCAAGGAGATTTGCTATTTTGAAAAAATCTACCAATCCAAAAAATATTGTAACCAGCAAATAAAATTAGAAATGTGACTCCAAAAGTTGAATCATTAAAAACACCTGAAAGAAGACTGCCAACAATCGCACTACCCAAAATATATACAAATAAGCTAAAGAAAAAGTAGGTAAAAATCCATAAACACCCGTTCGCTGAGGCGCGAGGTTTAAGCCGTTTGTCAATGAAATACAAAAATTGTTTGGGCGTAAAAAACAACATATTTTGGCTGGAAATATTTTCGATCGCCTTTTTGAAAAATGGATCGGTAAATCCCCACTTTTTATCACCGACAGCGGTTGGTTCAAATACAAACGGATGATTGCAATTTTTACAGCGACCTGAGTTTCTGGTACGATCGCTCAAAATGTTGTCGGTGTTACACTGGACGCATTTCATTCCCATTTCGGTTACTCCTGATTAATTTAATGGACTTATGCACTGGCGATCAGAAACCGGGTTTTTTGGAGAATACTGCGTTACAATCCAGNNAAAACCCGGTTTCTTTGGTTGTAAGGTAATTCTGTCATTCTGAGTGAAGCGAAGAATCTGAGATACTTCGCTTCGCTCAGCATGACATATAGGATTGCTCAGCATGACATATTAATTATGCACGGGTAGTCAGAAACCGGGTTTTTTCGAGAATACTGCGTTACAATCCAGATTCTGCTAAAAACCCGGTTTCTTTGGTTGTGATTCGTAGTCCCGTTTAAAAGATTTGCCCGTTTAACAAAATAGAATAGTCTTCTCGCTGTCGAATTAATCGATCGCCCTTAGCATCAATCAACACCTCAGCAGGACGAGGACGATGTAAAAAATGCGACGACATCGCATAGCCGTAAGCGCCGCTATCCAAAATGGCGATCGCATCTCCAATTTGCAGTTTGGGTAGGCAACAGTTGCGCCCCAAATAATCCCGCGAATAAGTCGTGTTGCCGCAAATATCCGTTTGATATCGCGCATCAGAGGTTTCCCAAGTTGCGATCGCCCGATAGCCCCCATGCACCGCAGGCACTGATAGATTTGATACAGTGGTATCGACACCGACAATTTGCCGATCGCCAAACCACTTCACAGACACAACTTTTGCTAGTAAAATACCACAACCTGCGATCGCCGATCGTCCCGGTTCAATCACCAACTCGATCGGGCGAGATAGCGCACTCAATCGTTCAGTAATCGCTGCACCAAACTCCGCCCAGTCAAACACCGCACCGCCTCGATAGGGATAGCCAAAACCACCCCCAAAATCCAGGGTTCGCCAATCGGGTAACTGTTGGGCGATCGCAATTAGGCGATCGATCGCTTGGGTAAAAGCAGCCGTGGCGTTAGTTCCAGTCCCCCGATAAAAATGCAATCCGGTGATGTTTAACCCGTG
>DMYK01000166.1:5632-6889 GCA_003483675.1 Microcoleaceae cyanobacterium UBA11344 | reverse complement strand
GTCAATTCCGGTGAGTTAAGGCGGAGTCCAATTTCGGGACGGATGGATTTCGGTTGACTGGGTGAATATTCGCAAAAATCCCGAAGTTGGGACAGACTATCGAAGTTGAAGCGATCGATCTTCCACTCGATCAGTTGCTGAATATCGGCCCGGTTGAGGTTACTGCCGGTGTAGACAATGCGATCGGGCGTAAAACCCGCTTTCAGTCCCAAAAACACATCACCCGGTGTATTCGCGTGCAGCCCCCAACCAGCTTGCTGAATCAATTGCAACAGAGCAATATTGCCGTTGGTGACGCTAGCAAAATGAAACTGAACGTGAGGATAGTCGATCGATCGGGTAATATGCTCAAGAGTCTGACGGAGGCGATCGGCTTGATACACATAGAGTGGCGAACCATAAGTTGACAGCAGTCGCTCAGCCAATGCTTCGGAGAACGGCGGCTCATGGGTTTTGGCTTCATTCTGTAGCAGAGATTCAATCATATTAAATCCGTTAGTATAGGAATTGTAAAATCGAGTCAAAAATTAATAATCACGGAGTGTGCAACCGGAATTGATCTAATTCATCTGCGTTAATCTGTGTTTATCTGCCTGTATCTGCGGTTAAAAAAAGAGAATTTCTTAACCGCAGATGATAATGGATGGACGCGGATTCACGCCGATGAAAAAAAGAGAGATCTAAAAAATTCCGATGAAGCGCGGATTTGATATGAGATCATTCTAGCCTCCTTCGATAGTTCCAAATGCGCTGCCCGATCGCAGGTGGCAACCAAAAGACATGATCGAGCGATCGCCTAACCGGAATTTCGCCTAAAACTTCGGTTCGCCATGCCTGCCACATCAGCAGCAGCCAGAGATTATTGCCAATATAGCGATCGCGCATCGCAACTCCGAGTTTTCCCGATAACATCGAGTCGGCCAAATGGGGCTGCCAGCAATTTTGCGATCGCAACAGATTCGGATTCAGCCGATCGCCGATCGCGCCCCAAAACTCCCGGTAATACCACACCTTCAACGGCACGCCCATCCCTGCCTTTTCCCGCCAGACAATTTCCGGCGGCAGCCAGCGTTCGGAGGCTTTTTTGAGGATGTATTTTTCGCACGCACCTTGCAGCAGGAGCTCTCCTGGCAGTTGAAACGTCCAGTCTGTGAGGTCGGGGTCACAAAAGGGCGATCGCACCCACAAACCGCAAGCAAAGCCCAATGCCGTTGCCCTCGGCTGGATGTTTTGCGCACCTTTGAGCATCAGCGAAGC
>DMYK01000166.1:0-5600 GCA_003483675.1 Microcoleaceae cyanobacterium UBA11344 | reverse complement strand
TCTTGCAGGTAAACACTCAAATCGTGAGCTTGAATGCGATCGAGCCTCTTTGATAAAAAACTGGGCGTAAAAATCTGTTTTTCATAGCCATAAAATCGCTGAAACGTCCGTAAATACTGCTGTGCAAAGGTTTCTTTGCCAGCCGGATGTTCACCACTGTAAACTCCGTTAGCAATCAAAGGCTTGTTTGTCCATCCGGCAAATAGCTGATCGCCATTCTCGCCATTGAAAACCACTCGCACGTCTTGCGCCGCCGCCTGTTTGAGCAAATACAGCGGGGCTGTTGTGCCATCGCCATAGGGTAAATCGAGGGCTTTGGCGGTTTGCCCGATCGCGCGCAAGATGGCATCGCCCGTGGCTGCGACTCGGATCAGCGGAATCTGGAAAAAGTCCGCTACCTGTTGCGCGTAGGGCAATTCGGAATAGGCTTCGACACCAAAATCGAGGGCATAGGCGCGCACTTTTAAGCCTGCTTTCACTAGGAGCGCTGTCACTAGGGAGGAATCGATGCCGCCTGATAGCAAAACGCCGACTGGTTCGTCGATCGGCAAATCTGCCACTTGTCGATCGATCGCTTGTTGCAACAGCACTTGCAATTGTGCGATCGCCTCGTCTTCGCGCCGCAGTAGTTGAGGCGCTTCTTGCCAAGCGGATTGCTTCGCCGCGCGTACTTTCGGCAACGGCAGATCGTTAACATCCGTGACTTGCCAAATCATTTCGCTTCCGGCTGCTACGGAGGCAATTTGGTCGATCGGAGTTAACGGCGTGGGCACATAGGAAAAACAAGCATAACTGTGGAGGGCGATCGGGCTAATTTGAGGGGAAGCAATCAGCGGTAGCAGCAGTTGCAGGCTTGTCGAAAACCAAATCGTTTCTCCCAACTGCATCCAGTAAAGCGGCACTCGCCCAAACGGATCGCGCCCCAACCGTAGCTGTGTTGTTTCTGCCGCAGCCCAAGCATCTCCCGGTAAATCCGTTGGTTGAAATCGCCCACAAGCATTAAGTGTCACTGTGTCAGCCGTGAGTAACGATGCAGAGGCGATCGCCCACTCGGATAATTTGCCCGATCGGATGCAGTAGTCAGGCACTAAACGGCTGAGCGTTTTTGTGAGATCGGTTAGTCCCCAATAGCCGATGAAATGTGAAGGTTTGGCGATCGCACCCATCTACTTCACCGTGAAAGGTTCAGTGCTGATCACGCGCCCATCCAGGGACATCCGAACTTCCCAGTTTCCCGGTGGGGAAGCAGAGCCGAGATCGTAAAAGCAGTTGGTATTCCAAATCGGCGTATCGATCGTGCGAGTTTGATATCGCCCCTGATGAACAATTTGACCACTAGGATTAGTCCAGTCGCATTGCAGAGACAACTGACGACCGATGGGAGCATTTTTCAACGTCACCTGGTAGTAGATGCGGGGATTGATTTGACGGTTGACTTGAGTGAGGCTGTCACCACCCGTTTTAGATAGGGCAATCCTGTCTTGCTCTCCCACAACTTGAGCGGTTTGCTGCTGCTGATTTTGCCCGAACAAAACACCGATTGCGATCGCCGAAATCACAACTGCTGTCGAGGCGATCGCAATCCAGCGATTCCGTCGCTGCTGTTTTTCTAGCACTTCGCGGCGGTGCATTTGGGCGATCGCATCTTCTAAAAGCTCATCAGGCAGATTCAACTCCCGCAAAATTTCTCTTACCTGATCGGGAGCCAATTCTAACTCGCGCTGCTGCGATAACTTGTCGATTTCAGCGACTACCTGTGCTAACTGAGTTTGAGTAAGTCGAGTTTCCATAAAGTTCACGATTAATGTCAGTAATGTTCTTTCCCAGAAAAAATTAGATCTATACCAATCACCTCTCTCTTCTCTGCCTCAGCGCCCTCTGCGCTCTCTGCGGTTAAATCATTCATATAATTAACATTATCGAATAAACAGCTCTGAAAGTCAAGGCATAAAAATCCTCACCTTGACCTCATAAAATTCATATTTATAGGACTTACCCATTAACAACGTAATTATGTCATTCTGAGGGTCGCGAAGAATCTCAAACCCTCACCACACCATTAAAATGCGTAAATCCTGATTTAGATAAAATCCAGACTAGCAAATTCCTCTACTTTTCGGGAATCAATTAAACCCCACTTTCCTAACTCTAATTCTTCCTGTTGGCGATTCAACCAAATTGCATTTAATCCAGCACTTCTAGCGCCGCAATAATCAGCCTTGAAACTATCGCCAATATGTAAAACATTTTCAGCAATGCAGTTGTGCTTTTGCAAAGCGACAGTGAAAATTTGAGAATCGGGTTTGGCGGCACCAACTTCGGTGGAAATGGTCACTGATCTGAAATATTCTGCTAAATTGAGTGATTTTAATACTGCATAAATTCGCGAATCGAAATTCGAGACTACGGCTAATTCAATGCCTTGTTTCTGCCACCTATTTAATGCGGGCAATACATCGGGATAGACAAACCAAGGTTCGGCGGTAGCAAAATGGGCATACAGTTCGGCAAAGAAATTGGGAAAGTCTGAAAATTGGTTGAAAACGCCTGCTATTTGAAAGGCTTTAGCGCAAACTGCTTGCCACCATTCAAATTCTAGCTGTGGAATTTTTGCTAATTCTATTCCGGGAAATGTCATCGGATTTGCCTCAGCAAAACTTTGGAAAAATGCTGCATTTAATTCTTCACTCTTAACTGTTACTCCAAAATCATTGGCTAATTGTCTGTACACTTCGCCGACGCTGCCGCGAACGTCAAATAGTGTACCGGCGGCATCTAAAAAAATAACTTTTGTCATTTGTTATTGGTGATTGGTTATGGGTTATTTATGACTTACGCATGGTCAGAAACCGGGTTTTTTACTGAATTTACGGTGTGTAACGAAGATTTCGTAAAAAAACCCGGTTTCTTTGGTGAGAGTGCGTCCAGTAGTAGCAAGGTGCGCAATGCGCACCCTACAAATATAATCTGTGCCTAGGTCCAGTAAATCAATTTGGTGTAATCAGTTGTCTGTTGTTGGCGGATTTAGCACACCGGAATGATTGGCAATATTGCCCGCAGGTTCAAATCGGCCGCCTAAATATTTGGCGAGGAATTCTTCGGCGATTGCGTAGAAGTGCAGGCGATTTTCCGGCCGCGCAAATCCGTGTCCTTCGTCTGTATAAAGCACGTATTCTACAGGTTTGCCGGCTTGCTTCATGGCCTTGACAATTTGCTCGCTTTCTGCTACTTTAACTCGCGGGTCGTTAGCACCTTGGGCGATTAGCAAAGGTTTCTGAATTCGATCGACAAAAGATAAAGGCGATCGCGATTTCAGAAACTCTGGTTCTGTTTCCAAATTGCCGATGCGGTGATACAGCATTGCTTTGATCGGTTCCCAGTAAGGGGGAATAGTTTGCATGATCGTAATCAAATTGCCGGGGCCGACAATATCGACGGCGCAGGCAAAAACATCGGGACTAAAAGTCAATCCCACTAATGCAGCATAACCACCGTAGGAAGCGCCCATAATCGCAATTTTATCTGGTTGAGCAATTCCTGTTTCTACCAGCCAATGGACCCCATCTAGCAAGTCGTCGTGCATTTTAGCTGCCCATTCGCGATTGCCGGCGTTGACAAAGGTTTTGCCGTAGCCGGCGGAACCGCGAAAATTGATTTGCAGGACGGCGTAACCTCGGTTTGCCAGCCATTGGGCTTCTGAGTCGTAACGCCAGATATCGCGTCCCCAGGGGCCGCCGTGAACTAGCAAGACTGCGGGTACTGGTGTTGGGACACCGACAGGTTTTGTTAGGTAGCCGTGAATGGTTAAACCATCTCTTGCGGTGTAAGCAATCGGTTCCATTGATGACAGCGGCAGGCCTTCGAGTTTTGGTTGGTTGCTGAACAGGAAGGTGCAGGTTTTGGAGGCGCGATCGAACGCATAATAATAAACTGGGCCGTCGTCTGTCATGTAAGCGACTAGCCAAGTGGTGTCGGCGAGGTTGCGGCTGGTGACGAAGAATTCGCCAGGGCCCAATTTGCCGATCGCCTCAAAATCCTCTGCTATGCTTTGGTCTAAAATCTGCCACTGTTGCTTGTCTTTGTAGAAGGAAACCGCCTGAATCTCTCGCTTGGTGAGGTTTACGACAATGCCGCCGACATCGTATTCTGGGTCAGAGGCGATCGCAGTTTCTTGCTTGGTTTCCAAATCTAGCGCGATCAAACGTTTGGCGTTAGCATCGTGATTGCCGCGGATGTAAAGAATTTTGCCGTTTTCTGAGAACATGACGGCATCGCCTTCCTCGTCCGGCCCCCAGCGTCGAAGGCTTTCCCAAGAGTTGTTGTCCGCAGTTTCCCGAAATAGCACTTCCGTACCGCCGTCGGGAGTTGTGGCTGTAGCCGCCCGCACTTGAAATTGGGAGTCAGCAGTCCAATCGACGATGTTACCTGGGTTGTCGGTGTCGAGTTCAACGGCACCGTTTTTCAGGTTGATGCGGTAAATATCGTGTTTGCGCCGATCGTTGATGTTGATTCCCACTAATATTTGATTGGGGAAGTTTTGGTCAAGGGCGATCTGGTCAGCTTGAACACCTTGAAATGGAGTCAAGTCGCGAACGAGATTCGACTGGATATTTACTAAATATAAATGCCAGTTTTCGTCGCCGTCGGTATCTTGGAGGTAAATTAGTTGTTCGCCACTGTAAGTCCAGAAAAAGATGCGGATGCCGCGTTTTCGATCGGCTGTTAATTGGCGGTCGTCTTCTTGACCGACGGTACGCAGTCGCACTTGCAAGACGTTGTTTTCGTCGGGTGCAATGTAGGCGAGATACTTGCCGTCGGGTGAAAGCCTGGGCCTAGTTCTTTCAGGGTTGCCGAACAGAATGTCGCGTTTAATTAGGGGCGGAAGTTCTGTTGCTGGCTGTTGAACTGTTGAAGTTTGCATTGTTTGTTTTGCTGAAAATTGTCGATTTTAAGAAATAGCTGTTACTTCAAAAGCCAATCCTGAATCGGCTTGCTAATCCAATTAAAACCAACTTTCAATTGATGGTCAAATGTTGGCATCCGATAGAGATAGGCTAAGCGGCGAGCAATGTGGGCTAGTTGTCCGTCGAGTTGAATTCCTAAACCGGCAAAGGTGGCGTTGTCAATTCCTAATGCGATCATTTCTCCGATCGGCTGATAGCGGAAAGGAAGTAAAGGCCGATCGGTTAGGGAGGCCCAAATGTTCCACGCGGTATAATCCGCTTGCTGAAATGCTACTTGGGCTGTGGTGGGGAGTTTTTGACCTGTTGCGTCGTGACATTCGGCTAAATCTCCTAAAGCAAATATGTCTGGACGATCGACTATTTGCATTGTGGGAGTAGTGATTAATTGACCGCGCTGGTTTTGTTTGAGGGGGAGCGATCGCACTGCTTGACTAACTTGCGTTCCTACAGTCCACAATACTATGTCTACGGGGAGAACATCTAATTGTCCTTTGTAAAGTAAGGAAATTGTGTCTGGCCCGATCGCCTCTACTGCGGTTTCTAGGTCAATCCAGACTTGCCGTTTTTCTAAGGCTTTTCTGGCTGCGTCTCGGTTAAACTCCGGTGATGTCCGCAGTATCGTGTCGCCTTGCTCGA